>CAMDDY010000141.1 GCA_945893125.1 Bordetella parapertussis | reverse complement strand
CTATCAGGTGAAACTCACGCCGCCGTTTGTGCTGGGCACCGAGGGGGCGGGTGTGGTTGCCGAGTGCGGCGCGGGCGTCACATGTTTCAAGGCCGGCGACCGCGTGCTGGTGCAAAACAACGACGTGCGCGGCTGTTTCGCCGATGAAGTGACGCTGCCGGCCGCGCGCGCCGTGCTCGTGCCCGAGGGCATCCGGCTCACAGACATTGCCGGATTTCCGCTCAACTTCGGCACCAGTTATTACGCGCTGGCGCATCGCGCGCGGCTCGCGAAGGGCGAAGTGCTCGCCGTGCATGGCGCATCGGGCGGGGTGGGGCTGGCGGCGGTCAAGCTCGGCAAGATGATGGGCGCCACTGTGATCGCGACCGGCAGCGACGATGCCAAACTGCGCGCGGTCAAGGCCGAGGGCGCGGATTACGTGGTGAATGTGCGCAGCGAGCCGCTCGCCGAACGCATTCGTGAATTGACCGATGGGCGCGGCGCGGATGTGTCGTTTGATCCGGTGGGGGGTGATTTATTCGACGCGGCAATGCGTTCGACCGCCATCGATGGCCGCATACTGGTGGTGGGGTTTGCCGGCGGGCGCATATCCGCCGCGCCGGCGAACAAGGTATTGTTCGGCGCGCTGTCGGTGATCGGTGCGCCGTACGGCGGATTCACCCAGCGCAATCCCGAACGCTGGGCTGAATTAATGGCGGCGCTTTTGGAGCAGGTGCGCAGCGGCGCGTTGAGGCCGCTGATCCATCGGCGCTTTACGTTTGGCGAAGCGCCGGACGCGCTGGCGCTGGTGCGTGAGCGTCAGGTGATCGGCAAATGTCTGCTGGTGAGCGCGCGCGGGATGGCGGAAGCGTAAATCGTCAGTGGGTACAATGGGTCGGTTGGCGCTGTGCCTGCGAAGCCCAACACCGACGCTTGCGGCAGTCGAGACGCCCGTGTGTATTGCAACGGTGTTTGTGTTGGGCTTCGCAGGCTCAGCGCCAACCGACGCAGAGTTTAAGTGCGCCAGCACAAACTGGCAAGTGTAGTAGCATGTTCCAACGGGGTATGAGACTGAACCGGGGACGTGTTTCCAACGGGGTATGAGTCTGAACGGGTAGCTGGTATCGATCATGATGCAAGGCATGGTGATCGATATGAATGATGCGCAGTTGCAAACGCTGGATCAGGTAAGGGCCTTTCTCAAAGGCACGGCGCCCCTGGGGTTCTCAGTAGCCGCCGATGAGCGCTACGAGTTCGTGTCGAGGACGGTGCGCAGCTTCGGCTATAGGGGGCGCAAACGCGCCGACAAAGGCGTGGTGCTGCGCTTTCTGGCGCGCGTGAGCGGCTATTCCGACATAAGCCGTAGCCCGTGGCTCACACTTGCAGCGGAATCGCTGTAAACCGTGAATTCGGACTAGAATTGCAAAGCTCTCCATCGACCGCGAGCCACGGCTATGCGCATGAATATTAAGGAACCCCCTTGCCGCAAGGAATGCCAATGACTTTGTCAGGGCTTGCAGTTGCGATAACCATCTGCATGGGTATCCCGCTGGCGGCACAGGCGCAGTCTACAGCGCGCGGTGCTGGTGGATACCCGAACAAATCCTTGCGCATCATCGTCAGTTCCGCTCCCGGTGGCGGCCAGGATATTACGTTGCGACCGATTGCGCTAAAGCTTGGCGAAACGCTCGGCGTATCGGTGGTGGTGGATAACCGCGGCGGCGCATCGGGAATCATCGCGATGGACCTCACGCGCCAGGCCGCCGCCGATGGTTACACGCTGCTCGCGGCCGCCACCACAATGATCCTGGTCGGCATCACGCAAAAGGTCAATTACGATATTCGCACCGCGTTCGATCCCGTGGTGCATATGACTTCGCAACCGTATTTGCTCGTTTTGCATCCGTCGATCGCCGCCGGCACGCCGAAGGAATTCGTTGCCCATGTTCAGTCCAGGCCTGGCATCCTGACCTACGGCACATCCGGGCCGGGCAGTCTGCATAACTATGGCATGGAGCTCTTTCAGTCGATCACGGGCACGCGCTTGATACACGTGCCGTACAAGGGCAGCGGCCCGGCGCTGGTGGATTTGCTGGCGGGGCAGATCAACCTGATGTTCACCAGCACCACATCGGGCGCGTCGCACGTCAAGAGTGGCAAATTGAAGGCAATCGCGGTGACCAGCACACGGCCCGTGGCGGCCTACCCGAATCTGCCGACGCTTGCGGAAACCGTGGCGCCAGGATACGAACTGGAGAACAAGTACTGTCTGTATGCACTGGCCGGTACGCCGCCGCAAGCGGCTGCGCTGCTCAATCGCGAGATTTCTCGCATCGTCAACTCGGGTGACATCAAGGACAAATTTGCGGCGGATGGCGCCGATCCCGCGCCGCCAGCCAGCGTAGAGCAATTCAAGCGCGCGTATTTGCGCGAAGTTGAAAAATGGGAGCAGTTCACGCGCACTACAAAGTTGAAGCTGTAAACATCCAAGCCGAAAGGGGAGCCACCAAAATGTCGGAAGTCACTCAAGCCGCCAGCAGCGCGTCTGAAATTTCTTTTCTTGGAACGGGTGATTGCGGTCCGGTGCATGGGCCGGGCGATGGTTTCCCGATCGAGCGCTACAGCGAGCTTGTGCGGCCGACGCTGCAAGGCGTCGATCTCCGGTTTGGCAATTGCGAGCGGCAATACTCGTCCCGCGGTACCGCCAGCGAAACGTCGCCGCACGGTCGCCAGCCGCCGGAGATGGCAAGAATTTTTACCGACTGCGGTTTCGACGCGGTGACGATCGCGAATAATCACATGTATGACTTCGGCCCCGAGGCGCTGCTCGACACGCGTGCGCTGCTGCTGGAGAAAAACATCGCGGTGACCGGCGCGGGCCGCGATCTGGATGAAGCACGCAAGCCTGCGATAGTCGAACGTAACGGCGTCAAGGTGGGTTTCCTCGGCTACTGTTCGGTGATCCCGGAAGGCGGCGAGGCCGCGCCCGGCAAGACGGGCATCGCGCCGCTGCGCGTGGTGACGAGTTATGAGCCGCGCGGGCCCCACGCCTCGCCGCGTGTCATCACGCGACCGGACGACGGCGACATGAAAATGATACTCGACGACGTGGCGGCGCTGCGCCGCCAGGTGGATATCGTGATTGTCGCGTTTCATTGGGGCGTGATCTGGGTGCCGCGGGTGATCGCCGACTATCAAGTTATTGCCGCGCACGCGTGTATCGACGCGGGCGCCGACATGATTCTGGGGCACCATGCGCATGTGCCGAAGGCGATTGAAATGTACAAAGGCAAGGCGATTTTCTACAGTCTGAGCAATTTTTGCATGACCAAACCCTTCCCTTCGCCCAAGTGGAAGGAAGCGCCCTGGATGCATGGCGCGCTGCGTAACTATGCCGATCAGGACACGACGTATCCGCTGCTGCCCTACGGCCACGACGCAAAACGCACGCTGCTTGCAAAGGCGGTGTTTGCCAAGAGCGGCGTCAAGAGTGTTTCGTTTTTGCCGATGATGATCGACCAACAGTACAGACCCGAAGTGTTGCGCGCGGGTGACGCACGATTCGATGACATGGTGAACTACATGGATTGGGCGTCCGACGGATTCGATCACAAGTTCACGCGGCGCGGTGACGAAGTGATGTTGACGCAGGCGTGATACCGCACTCACACGAGGAACAAACCGTGAATCAGATGAATGACGTTAAAGCCAAACCCGCCGATGCGATCCTGTCACATCTGAGCGAATACGCGGCCCAATTGCGATACGAAGACCTCGACGCTGAAACGATACACGCTGTAAAAGTGCGCGTGATCGACACTCTGGGGGCGCTCATCGGCGGGTTTTTTGGCGAGCCTTGCCTCGCCGCGCGTGACGTTGCCGCGCGCATGCCGCAGTCGGCGGGCGCGACCGTGATCGGCACGCGGCTGACCGCCGCGCCGGACGTCGCGGCATTCGTAAACGGAACCACCGCGCGTTATGTCGAGATGAACGATGTGTATCACTGGCCCGGCAGCAGTGGCGGCCATCCGAGCGACGTGCTCACGCCGGTGCTGGGCATCGCGGAATACGCGCACGCAAGTGGCAAGGATTTTATTCTGGCAGTTACCCTTGCCTATGAAGTATACCTGCGCATGTCCGACGCGGTGCGCACGCCGGGTTTTGACTGCGCGAATTTTGCCTGCATGGGCAGTGCGCTGGGCGCGGGCAAGCTGCTGCGGTTGAGCCCTGAGCAGCTCGGGCAATGCCTGTCGATGGCGGTGGTACCCAACAACGCACTCAATCAGGCGCGCACCGGGCATTTGTCGATGTGGAAGGCCGTCGCTGCAGGGCAAGCCGGACGCGCCGGTGTGTTTGCAGCGCTGCTGGCTGCCGCCGGCATGAAAGGGCCGCAGGCGCCGTTTGAAGGCAAGGCCGGCTGGTGCAACCATGTTGCGAAGCGGCCTATTACGCTTGACGCTTTCGGTAGATTTGGCGGACACGGCACGCCGTTCAAGATTAACGATACGTTGATCAAGCCACGTTCGTCGTGCGCAACGACGATTTCATCCATCCTTGCCGCCGAAAAGCCTGCCGTACAGATCAGCGACATTGCGCAGATTGAAAAGGTGACGGTTGAAGTATACGAGCGCGCCAAGATCGGCATGGGCACGGGCGAGCATCACTGGAATCCGGATTCGCGTGAAACCGCCGACCACAGCATTCCCTACGTCGTCGCCGCGGCGCTCATCGACAAGCGCATCACGCCGCAGTCGTTCGGCGATGCGAGACTATGGAGCGCCGAACTGCGCGGGCTTTTACCCAAGGTCGAGGTCGTGACGAACGACGAATTCACCACGGCGTACGAGCGCTTGCCCGTGGAACATCGTACGCGGGTGACAGTGAAGCTGCGCGGTGGCGAGCAACTGGTTGGCGAATCCGGTGGCGACAAAGGTGACTTGTCGCAGTCCAAAACCGATGCGGAAATCGAAGTGAAATTTCGCGCCCTCGCTGGTGGCGCACTCAGCGCGAAACGCGTCGACACCTTCCTGGGCATGTTATGGAGTCTGGAGAATGTCGAAGACTGCGCGCAAATTCCGCCACGGCTGGTTTTCGCGTAACCATCGTACATGCGGCGGCTGGCGGCCTTGGCGCCGGCGCTGCCACAACCCTCAACTAAAGGCGAGGGCGATTTGCGAACATCAATACAGCAAACTCGCGCGCCCGCGTAATCAGCGCCGCAATGTGCCCATGGCTCTCGCAGTTGGTCGCCAGCAACACCAGCTTCGGTCCGTCATCAATCTGAATTCAGTGTCGATGACGCGCTTGAGTTCTTGCGCCTTGACAGCTACGCGCGTGTTTTGGCGTGCGGGAGCTTGCTCCCGCTGTAGTAAGGGGTGGTAAGTCACCGCACGCCAAATTGCGGGTGCGGCAATGGGTGTTGTCATTCCTGATTCCGCTGCGCCGTCTGTTTGCAATGCATCCCGAATTGCTGACACCGGCGGGGCGGGCACAGATGTTGGCGTGGGCTTGGTTATTGTTGAGAGTAGCTTTTCGGTGTGATTCGAGTAGTGGTTGCGGCGCAATTCCTGGGGAAACGGCGGGGTTAGCGTGAAATCGTGCGGGAAATCGTGCGTGATTGACCAGCCGTAGCGCGGCGGATAAATTGGAGGTTATGCAAAAATGGTGTTTAAAGCGTCGTGTTTGAAGCGCCTATATCCTACCCTCTCGAAGCGCTGCTCGGTTACAACGAACCGCAACGGGATGCCACCGGATATATCGTAATATCGAATTGCGCTATTGGGCGGTGGCCGCAGGTATGTTGGGCGAGTGCAAGCCCGACGTGGTGGAATCCAATCCGAGCCGGCATCACAATTACGCGTCGTCGGGATTCTGGTCGCTGCCACGTTCGCGGTATGTCACCCAACAAGAGAGTTAAACACTATGGCCCATTCGACACTGCCGCCCATGCACTATCTCACGCTGGCACAGTTATCCGTCGAGATCGCGGCGCGTGCGCTTTCGCCGGTTGATCTCACCGAGCATTTTCTCGCGCGTATCGCGGCGCTGGATAACCAGCTCGATGCTTTTATTACGCTGACGGCTGATCTGGCACGGCAACAGGCGCGGCAGGCGGAACAGGAGATCGCGCGCGGGAATTATCGCGGGCCGTTGCATGGCATTCCGTTTGCATTGAAGGATGTTTACGAGACGGCGGGCATACGTACCACCGCGTGCTCGAAGACGCTCGCTAATCATGTGCCGGCTGCGAACGCCACGGTGGTGCAACGCCTGATGGATGGTGGTGCTTTGTTGCTGGGCAAGCTGGTGACGCATGAATTCGCGAGCGGCGGGCCATCACTTGATTTGCCGTGGCCGCCCGCGCGCAATCCTTGGAGTACCGCGCATTTCACTGGTGGATCGAGTTCCGGCGCGGGCGCGGCAGTGGCCGCAGGGTTTGTGCCGTACGCGTTGGGGACCGACACCGGGGGTTCTATCCGTATCCCGTCAGCGTATTGCGGTTTGGCGGGCATCAAGCCGACCTATGGCCGCGTGAGCCGAAAAGGTGTAATTCCAAATTCCTACACCTTTGATCACTGCGGCCCGATGGCGCGGACCGCCGAGGACTGCGCGATGGTGCTGCAAGTGATCTCCGGGCATGACCCGCGCGATCCCACCAGCGCAAGGCGGGCAGTGCCGGATTTTCTTGCGCAACTCAACGCGGGCGTGCGCGGATTGCGCGCCGGGCTGCCGCGCCATCTATGGGAGGAGGAAGCGCCCGTCGCACGCGAAGCGCAGGCGGCGTTTGAGCAAGCGCTTGAAGTGCTTCGCAACTTGGGTGCGCCTATGGAAACGGTGCGCATGCGCAAGCGGCAGCAATACAACGATGTGCGCTCGGTGATTTCACGCAGCGAACTGTTGTCGATTTATGACCGCGACCTGCGCGAACGGCCGGGTGATTTTGGGGCGGATTTTCTGGCGCGTAATCTTGCCGCCTGCATGTATACCGCTGGGGATGTGGTACGGGCGCAACGTGAGCGGCGCCGCATGGTGGCTGAGATCGAGCCGATGTTTGCACAGGTTGATGTGCTGCTGACACCGGCGCCGTCGCCAGCGCCCAGGCTGGATGCGCTGTTGGGCGGTGGTTTTGCCGACAAGTGGGAGAACCCCAATCTGTATGTGCCCTTCAGTCTGCTGGGATTGCCAGCAATGGTGGTGTGTACAGGCTACACGGATGAAGGCTTGCCGTTGTCGATGCAAATCGTCGGGCGCCCGTTCGACGAAGCCACCGTGTTACGAGTGGGGCACGCCTACGAGCGTGCCACGAGCTGGCGGGAACGGCGTCCGCCGTTAACGCCAGGCGCACCCAAGCCGGTTTTGCGCGAGCCGCCTGCATCAACTGCGGCGGCCTCAATGGATGCGGACACCCGGCGCGTACTGGATACCTCGCTGGCCAGAGCGGGATATCCGCTCAATGACGTACAACGGGGAATGATCGACCGCGTTGCGCCGCAAGTGCTGGCCGCGGCGCAGCGCTTGCCGCGCGATCACGGGTTTTCCGATGAACCCGCCTCGGCGTTTCATTTTCGAGAGGCGTAGCACACCATGACGGACGACCTGGCCTATCTCACCATCAGCGAAGCGTCGAAGCTCATTGCCGCCAAAAAACTGTCGCCGCTGGAGTGGACTCGCGCCAGCCTCGCGCGCATCGAAGCGCTCGATCCGCAACTGCATGCATTTGTCACGCTGACGGCTGATCTTGCCTTGGAGAGCGCGCGTGAGGCAGAGCAGGAAATCATGCGCCGCGGAGTACGTAGCGCCCTGCATGGGGTGCCCTTCGGTTTGAAGGATATGATCGATACAAAAGGCATACGTACCACTGCGCATTCGAAAATATTCCAGGATCGTGTGCCGTCCCTGGACGCAACCGTCACTCGTCGGCTGCTGGACGCCGGCGGCATATTGCTGGGCAAGCTGTCGACGCATGAATTCGCCCATGGCGGCCCGTCATTTGATTTGCCTTGGCCACCCGCCCGCAACCCGTGGAACACGCGGTGCTTTACCGGTGGTTCCAGCAGCGGTTCCGCGGCGGCGGTAGCCGCCGGCCTGCTGCCAGCGGCCCTGGGTACCGATACCGGCGGATCGATACGCAGTCCTTCGTGGCTCAGTGGCTGCGTGGGATTGAAGCCGACCTTTGGCCGGGTGAGCCGGGCCGGTGTCATCTCTTTTTCCGAAAGCTGCGATCACGTGGGGCCGCTTGTGCGCAGCGTGGAGGACGCGGCGATTTTGCTGAATCTGCTCGCGGGCCATGATGTGGCGGACCGAGGCAGCAGCCTGCGCGTGCTGGGTGATGTGCGGGCCTCTTTGGACGAGGGCATCAAGGGTTTGCGTATCGGATTTGTCAGGCACTTTTCCGAACGCGATCTGGTGGTCAACGCGGAGTTGCGCGAGGCCGTGGATGCCGCGCTAGTGGTGTTGCGAAGGTTGGGCGCCGAGGTCGAGGACGTGACGCTGCGCCCGCTGCACGACTACTATTCGATTCGCGTGATCATCACCGAGTCGGAGCAATTTTCGTTGCATCTTGCCAATTTGCGCACCCGGGCGGCGGATTACGGCGCGCATTTTCTGGGCCGTTGTCTACCTGCGTGCCTGTTTGGCGCGCATCATTACCTTGCGGCACAGCGTGAGCGGCGCAGGGTAATCGCGGAAATGCAACCGGTCTATCAGCGCTACGATGCTCTGGTGACCGTGGGCGCCGGGCCGGCCCCCTTGCTGGACAATCACCAACGCATGGGCGCCGCGGACTGGTGGCTCAAGCCGGGTATGGGCGCGCTGGGCAGCGTGACCGGTGCACCGGCGCTCGCGCTTCCGTGTGGATATTCGACGGGCGGCTTGCCGCTGGGATTTCAGATCATCGGGCGGCCCTGGGACGAAGCCACGCTACTGCGCATCGGGCATGCCTATCAGACGGCGACAGATTGGCGTGACTGGCGTCCGGTACTCTCCGATGGCGCGGTGGCGCCGGTGATCGCGCATGGCGCTGACGAAGTACCTGCTAAACTGGACGAAACTTACCGCGCGCTCGCCGAAGGTTGTGCTCGCCGCGCGGGGCTTATGTTGACCGACGCGCAAATGATGATCTTGCTGGAGCAGGCGCCATCGGCGCTGGCGCTTGCCGCGCGGTTGCCGCAACATCAGCCGGGCGACGAGATGGCGGCTTGTTTTTCATTGGATTGATTGATTTGATGGAGGCGTTGCATGACATTGCGCACATCGGGTTTCTTGAAACGGGCATGTTGCTTGAATGCGGCGGCCATTTGCGCGATGGCGATGCTGGCAGTCCCGGCATGGGCGGCAGATTGGAAACCGAACCGCCCGATTGAAATTATTTCCGGTGTCGCCGCGGGGGGCTCTCTGGATCTGGCGGCGCGCGCCGCTCAACGCATCTTTCAGGAAAAACGCGGCATTACGCAATCCATCAACGTGGTCAATCGTCCGGGCAGCGGCAGCGCGCTGGCCTGGACTTATCTCAACACGCACCCCGGCAATGGCCACTATTTGTCCATGACGACAAATTCGCTGGTCATCAACCCGCTGATTGGCGCCAGCACGATTTCTCCCGCCGACATCACGCCGATAGTGCATTTGTCGCGCGAGGACATCGTGTTCACGGTGCGCGCTGAATCCGCGATCAGGGGTGGGCAGGATTTGCTGGAACGTTTGCGCAAAGACCCTGGCAGCGTGACATTCGGCATCGCCACCAGTCTGGGCAATCCATCGCATATCGCGGTGGCGCAAGTGGCACGCGCCGCAAAGGCCGATGTGCGCGCCTTGAAGGTCGTGGTGTTTAATGCGTCGACACAGGCCATGGCCACGGTGCTGGGCGGCAATCTGGATGTGTTGGTGTCCAGCCCCGGCAACCCGATGCCGCATGTGCAATCGGGCAAAATGCGCGCGCTCGCGGTATCGGCGCCGCAGCGATTGCCGGGTGCGTTTGCCGCCACTCCCACCTGGGGCGAAGTGGGTGCCGCTTCGGTCTCGCGCTTTTGGCGCGGCGTGATAGGGCCCAAAGGGCTGAGTCCGGCGCAGATCGCGTACTGGGAAGGTGAATTCGCGTGGCTGGCCGCTACCGACGAGTGGAAAAAATATCTCGCCGATAATCTGCTGGTCAGCGATTTCATGAATGCGCGCGATGTGGCGAGGTTTCTTCAGTCCGAGTCCGTGGAATACCGTGCTTTGCTGACCGATCTGGGGCTGGCCCGATAGGTTTCGCGAGCAATGGTGGCGTGTCGGGCCGGTGCTTGCACATCGGAGTCGTTTAACTATGATCTGAAAGACAGGCTCGGCGGTTTTTTCAGCACGGATATATTCTGGGGCGGCTTTCACCTGCGGTCGGAGCCAGACGCGATTCGAGGCTACGGATGCTTGGTTGACCGGTTATCGACCCGGAGATACAGTGCGAATGATGCAAACGGGTGTGTCGGGTAGCCGGACGCGGTTACCCGCGCCCGGCCCCCTCAGAACCGTGCGTGCGTCTTTCGACGCACACGGCTCAAGCCGCTCAAAGGCATCTTACGACACCCGGTTACACCACTGCATTTTCGGCGTAATACTGATTTCTAC
>CAMDDY010000140.1 GCA_945893125.1 Bordetella parapertussis | reverse complement strand
GCACGCTCACGCCGGCTTCGGTCGCGGTGCAGCCGCCGCTGTAATCAAGCCATTCGCTTTGTGTGCGCTCACGCAGCAGCGCGCGATCGCTGATAACCACCAGGCGCGCGGGCAATGCTGCGGTTTTTAATGCCGCGCAGATTTCAGGGCCGATGCCAGCGGGTTCTCCGGCGGTGACGGCTATGGTCGGAAGGCGCGGCGCGCTACCGGTGGCGAGGGCGTTCACCGCTCTTCAAGGCGCATTTCGACGTAAGCGCGATCACGCAGTTGACGCACCCATTCTTCATAGGCTTCATCGCTCTTGCGCTCGCGCAGCGCCTGGCGCGCGGTGAGGCGGCGGCGTTCCTTGGTAATATCCGAATTGCGCCGCTCAATGACCTGAATCAGGTGCCAGCCGAACGGCGAACGCACCGGTTCGCTGATCTCACCGGGTTTGAGCGCGTTCATCGCGCGTTCGAATTCCGGCACGGTATCGCCGGGGGAAAGCCAACCGAGGTCGCCGCCTTTGGAAGCGCTGGTATCCTCGGAGTTGGAGCGCGCCAGTTGCGCAAAATCGGTTTTGTTTTCGAGGCGTTCCTTGAGATTGCGCAGACGGTTGCGCGCCTCGTTATCGGACACCAGTTCACTGGCCTTGATCAAAATATGGCGCGCGTTGGTTTGCTGCACCGTCGCGGGCGCCTGCCCGCCGCGCCGCTCTTCGAGCTTGAGTATGTGAAATCCGTTGGGGCTGCGCAGCACGCCGCTTAATTCACCGGCCTTCATGTTGCGCAAGGCATCGAAAAACAATGTGGGCAGCCGGTCGCCGTCGCGCCAGCCCATGTTGCCGCCTTGCAGTGCGTCGGGAGATTCCGAAAACGTCGCCGCGACCTGGCGGAAATTGGAACCCGATTTCAGTTGTTTCAACGCTTCTTCGGCGCGATCCGAACGCCCCTGAATCTGATCGGGGCCGGCGTTTTCCGGCACACGCACCAGTATGTGCGACACATTGAATTCGTCAGCGCCCGCCGTCTGTTGCTGCGGGTTGGCCAGCAGGTTGTCGATTTCGCTTTCAGTGATAATGATTTTGTCTTCGACCTCGCGCTCGCGCAGCCGCGCCATGACGATCTGATTGCGAATATCCTCACGAAATTTCGCGAAGGGCATGCCGTCTTTTTCCACCGCCTCGCGCAGTTGCGGGGTGGATAACTTATTGTCTTCCGCAATACGGTCAATGGCGCGATTCAGATCCGTATCGTCCACGCGCAGGCCGTTTTCCTTGGCAAAATGCAACTGCGCGCGATCCGCGATCATGCGTTGCAACAGTTGCCGCTCGAGATCCGGTCGCGCCGGCGCGGGCGTGCCTTGGCGTCGCAACTGCTCCTCGGCTACCGCGATGCGCTGGTTCAGATCGTTGCGGGTAATAACTTCATCGTTAACCACCGCGACGATGCGATCCAGCGTGATGATCTGGCGCGGCTTTGTCTGCGCCTGCGCGCCGGGCGAAAACCACAGTGCGGCCACCAGCCCCAGTGGCAGGATATATAAATTTCTGTTTAAAAACATATGGTTACTATAACACATCTTGAGCGGCAGATGCCGCCCGGTTACCGTTCCGGCACAAAATATTCGTTGGGAAGCGATTGCCGCGGATCATAGCGCGTGTAGCCGCCGATATTCCGGCGCAGCACTTCCAGCGGGTTCGACCCGATACGTGTCATGCCGTTCAACTCCAGCTCAACGAAAAATGCGCTGGTGCTGGAATTGGTTGCTGTCGACAGGCGATGCGCCACGACTCGCAGCGCCCAGCAACCGCCGTCGTACTCGATGCCGCCCACGGCTTCGAGCAGCCGCTTATCCTGCGCCGAATAATTCCAGCGTCCGACGGCATTCCATTTGCCGGTAATGGGCCACTGCCCGGAAATGTCGAACTGCCGGAAAGAGCTCACCTGATGGCGATAAGTCAGATTCAACACCTTGCCTTGCTGCGGCTGATAACGCGCGGCGACGCTCATGCGCTGCGTCTGCGCGGTGTCGGTGTTGTACTGCCAGCCGAAATCAGCGGTCCAATACGGCGCGACGTTGCCGCTTAACGCCGCCAGCAAATCGGAGCGCGAACTCTGGTTGGTGCGCACCGGCACGCCCGGTATGAATACCTGCTGCGGGCGGAAGTAGTAACGCTGCGCAATGCCCACGCGCAGCACTTCGACGCCGTTATCGGGATTGATCAACCGCGAGTTCACGCCCAGCGTGAGCTGATTTGCGTCGTTGATGCGGTCGCTGCCGCTGAACAGATTTTCCGAATAAATGGTGGCGAAGTTGATGTCCTGTACACCGGTTTCGAAGTTAGGTATCCGGCTCTGATCGCGATACGGTATGTTGACGTAGTAAAGCTTGGGCTCGAGCGTTTGCGTATAGGATTTGCCAAAGAAGCTGGCGCCTCGTTCAAACAACAACCCGCTGTCGGCGGTAAACGTCGGCAACACACGCGTCGCGTCGGGCAGCGCGGCGAGGTTATTTTTATCCAACGCATAACGCGTCATGTGCAGGCCGATTTTGGGCGTGACGTACGCGTACGGCGTGGTGAGCGGGAATGACAGGCTGGGATAGGCCACCACGCGCTTGCCGTTGACCAGGGTGGGGTGGGTAAAATCCACATAGCTGCTGTAAAAATCAAAATCGCCGCGCAGCACATCCTGATTTTGCGCGGTAAAGGCGAGCTGCGGGCGCCGGCTGTAGGGCGGCGCCAGCGGCGCCAGCGGATCCGTTTGCAGGGTTTGCCAGTTCTGCGCCATCGCCGAAAAACTGTAGATGCCGCTGCCGCCCCAGGTGCCACCGCGCGACAAAGCGCCTTGCCGTACCAGGTAGGTTTGCGATGTCAGCGCCACCTGCGTGGACAGGTCGGTAAAATATTTACCGTCGGATACGTGGTTCAGATCCAGCGAGCCCGCCCAGCCGTTCAAAAAAGTATGCGTGTGATTGAGTCTTGCCAATTGCCGGGTGGCGCCGGTGATATTGTCGTTGGGCAGAATTTCATAATCGAGCTGCCCTTTGTAGAGCGGATCGAGGTAGCGAAACTCCGTGCGCAACTGCATACCGCGCCGCGCCATCAGCCGCGGCGTCAGTGTCATATCGCGATTGGGCGCCATATTCCAGTAGTACGGCGCGCTCAATTCGAGGCCGCTGGTGCTGGTGGTGCCGTAGTGCGGCGTGAGAAACCCCGACTTGCGTTCCTGATGCAGCGTGAAGGTCATGTACGGCGTATAAAAAATGTTGGTGCCCAGAAACTCCACCTTGGCATCACGCGCCGTACCGACGTTGTTGTCCTTGTCGATCAGCATGTCACGCGCGCGGATCAGCCACGAATCGTCGCCCGGCTCGCACGTGGTGTACGTCGCCTGCTGCGCGCGCATCAGGCCCGGACCTTCAAACAACACGCGATCGGCGGTGCCACGCGCGTCAAACGGTGAAACCGCCGTGCGCGCGCCAGGCGCGTTGCCGGTGTCTTTGGGACTTAACGAATAACGCGCGCTTTCCATCAGTCCGCGGCTGGTATCGAGGTTGTAGCGCAGGCGCGTGCCTTCGGTGAGTTCCGCGCCCTGTTCCATGCGCACATTGCCGATGGCGGTAAGTTCGTTGTCGCGTTTGTCCAGACGCATCCAGTCGGCGGAGATCGACTGCCCGCGCCCGCGGAAACGCGCGCTGCCCTGCGCCTCGGTTTCGCGATCACTGTGGCCCTGCATGCGATCGCCTTCCATGTACATCGGCGTGTCGTCCTTGTTTGTCGGCGGCAATTCGATCAGCGTCGGCTGCGGTCGCAATTGCAGACCTTGCTGGGCGAACGCAAGCACCGGCAGCGCGCAGAGTAGCGCGACAGCAATGCGGGATTTACGCGGACAGGCGATCATGCAAGGGGCGGCGTGAGGGCGTTACGAACGTGACGGGCGCGACGGATATCGCAAAGCGAGGTGCTAAAATCGCATAAATCCCGACTTTAGGCAATCCAAGCTTTGACTGAAAAAGATACCCGGCTGGCTGACCTGCATGCATGGCTTGCCGGTAACTTCTTCAAAGCAAACGGGTTTTCTCTCGCGCCCGCGTCGGCGGACGCCAGTTTCCGGCGTTATTTTCGCGTCACGTCAAGCGGAAAAACCTGGATCGCCATGGATGCCCCGCCGCCGCAAGAGGATTGCCGACCGTTTGTGCGGATTGCCGCGCTGATGCGCGAGGCCGGCTTGAAGGTGCCGCAAGTGGTTGCGCAAGATCTAGAACGCGGCTTTCTGCTGCTTACCGATTTAGGCACGACCACGTATTTGAACGGATTCACTGCTGATAATCCCGACGCGCTGTTCAGCGGCGCCATCGATGCGCTGATTACCTGGCAGTGCGCCAGCCGCCCCGGCGTGTTGCCGCCGTACGACGCGGCCCTGCTCCAGCGCGAGATCGATCTGTTTCCCGAGTGGTATGTGGGCAAACACCTGCAAACCACCTTCACCGATGCGCAACAACAGGTGTTCGCGGATGCCGCCCAACTGTTGATCGATGCCGCGCTGGCGCAGCCCATGGTCTATGTGCATCGCGACTACATGCCGCGCAACCTCATGCTGCCGACAACAACAGCGCCCGGCCCCGGCGTGCTGGATTTTCAGGACGCGGTGTATGGGCCGATCACTTACGACGTCGCCTCCTTGTTTCGCGATGCCTTCGTCAGTTGGCCCGAAGCGCGCGAACTCGATTGGGTGGTTCGCTATTGGGAGCGCGCGCGTGCCGCCGGTCTGCCGGTACACGCCGATTTCGGCGCCTTCTGGCGCGACGTCGAATGGATGGGCTTGCAGCGCCACATCAAAGTGCTGGGCATCTTCGCGCGCATCAACTACCGCGACGGCAAGCCGCATTATCTGCAAGACACGCCGCGCTTTATCACCTATGCCCGTAACGTGTGCGAGCGCTACCGCGCGTTGGGGCCGTTGGGCAAACTGCTGGATGAACTCGAAGGCCGTGCGCACAGCATCGGCTATACCTTCTGAGTGTGGCGATGAAAGCTATGATCCTCGCAGCCGGTCGTGGTGAACGCATGCGCCCGTTGACCGACGTGACGCCCAAGCCCTTGCTGACGGTCGGTTATAAGTATTTGATTTTATGGGTTATTGTACGGCTCAAGCAAGCGGGCATCGTCGATCTGGTAGTCAACACGTCCCACCTTGCCGGGCAGATTGAAAGCGCGCTGGGCGATGGCGCGACGCTCGGCGTGCGCATCACCTACTCATTCGAACGCGAGGCGCTGGAAACCGCAGGCGGCATCGCGTGGGCATTGCCGTTGCTCGACAAGCAGCCGTTTCTGGTGGTCAACAGCGACGTTTACAGCGATTATGAATTCACGGCTTTGAAAACACGCGCGCAAACCCTCTCAGCGACTCAACCCGCGCATCTGGTGCTGGTGGACAACCCCGATCACCACCCGCAAGGCGACTTCGGTTTACGCGAGGGCGTGGTCACGGCGGACGGAACGCGGCTGACCTTCAGCGGCATCGGCGCTTATCACCCCGCACTGTTCGCCAACATCCCGCGCGGGGAAAAAGCCCGTCTGGCCGCGCAACTGGCGCCGCCGATGGCCGCCGGCTGCGTGTCAGGCGAACATTTTCGCGGCGAGTGGAATGATGTGGGTACCCCAGAGCGCTTGGCGGAACTCGATACGCGATTGCGGGCGCTATAATCACCGCACTATGAACACGGTCGCCTTCACACGTTACACTCGCCGCCGCGCGCAATTGGCGCAACGCATCGGCAAAGGTGTCGCCATCGTGCCCACCGCGCCCGAGCGCGTGCGCAACCGCGACGCGCACTACCCGTATCGTTACGACAGCTATTTTTATCACCTCACCGGCTTTACCGAGCCGGAGGCGGTGATGGTGGTGGTCGCGGGAGACAAGCCGCGTAATCTGTTGTTTTGCCGGGAAAAAAACGCAGAGCGCGAAATCTGGGATGGCTTTCGTTACGGCCCGCTGGCGGCCAAAGACACTTTCGCCTTCGATGAAACCTACACCATCGATCAACTCGATAAAGTGATGCCCGATTTACTCGCCGATCAACCGGCGGTGTACGCACATCTGGGCGGCGACCCCGCGTGGGACGCGCGCGTGCTGGGCTGGGTAAACGAAGTACGCGCTCGCGCTCGCACCGGCGTGGCCGCGCCGCGCGACATCGCCGACGTGTATACGCTGCTCGACGAGATGCGCTTGATCAAAGACGCCGATGAGCTGGCAACGATGCGCCGCGCGGCGGAGATTTCCACCGGCGCGCATGTGCGGGCGATGCGCGCCGCGCGCGCGGGCGGCGCCGAATATCAAATCGAAGCCGAGCTGCTGCATGAATTTCGCCGTCACGGCGCGCAGTCGCCGGCATACACCTCCATCGTCGCCTCGGGTGCGAATGCCTGCGTGCTGCATTACGTAGCCAACGATGCCACGCTGAAAGACGGCGACCTGCTGCTGATCGACGCCGGTTGCGAACTCGACGGCTACGCCTCGGATATCACGCGCACTTTCCCGGTGAATGGCCGTTTCAGCGGTCCGCAAAAGGCGGTGTACGAATTGGTGCTGGCGGCGCAGGCGGCGGCGATCGCCGAAGTCAAGGCGGGCAACACCTGGAACGCGCCGCACGACGCCGCAGTGAAAGTGCTGGCGCAAGGCTTCATCGATTTGAAACTGCTCAGCGGCAGTCTGGCCGAAGTGCTGGAAAAAGAAACCTACCGGCAGTTTTACATGCATCGCACCGGCCACTGGCTGGGCTTGGATGTGCATGACGCCGGCGATTACAAGCGCGACGGGCAATGGCGCGTATTGCAGCCGGGCATGGTGCTCACCGTCGAGCCGGGCTGCTACATCCGTCCGGGCGACGGCGTGCCCGCGGCGTTCGCTAACATCGGTGTGCGGATCGAGGATGACGTGGTGGTGACCGCGGACGGCTGCGAGATACTGACTTCGGCTGCGCCGAAATCCGTGGCCGACATCGAAGCGCTGATGGCGACGCGTTAACCGCCATGGACGCCGATGCCGATACGGATGCCGACATTGCCATCGTCGGCGGCGGACCGGTAGGCGCCGCGCTGGCGCTGGCCCTGCGCGACAGCGGTTTGCGCCTTACCGTGCTCGAAGCGCGTGCCGCTCAGGGCGGCGGCGCACGCGATCCGCGTCCGATAGCCTTGTCGCACGGCAGCCGTTTGCTGCTGGAGCGCCTAGGGGTGTGGACGAACATCAGCGCAATGCCGATCAACCATATTCATGTCTCGCAGCGCGGCGGCTTTGGCCGCGTGGCCATGAGCGCCGCCGATGCAAAGGTGCCGCATCTTGGCTATGTATTTGATTATAATGAACTTTTTTCGGAGTTGGGCGGCGCGGCGCAGCGCGCGGGTTGTGATTATCGCGACGGTGCGCGCGTCAAACAACTCACGCGCGAGGGCACCGGCGCGACACCCTTCGCGCGCCTCGACTACACGCGCGATGGCGCTGCGGCTGCACTCACCGCGCGTCTGGTGGTGGTTGCCGATGGCGGCGACATTGCCGGTCTAGCGCCACCCAAAATCGTTGACTACGCACAACACGCGCTGACCGCGCGCGTCAGCACCACCCTGCCGCACAATCAGGTGGCGTACGAACGCTTTACGCCGGATGGCCCGCTGGCGTTGCTGCCGTATTGTGATTCAGGGGATCGAGGCGACCGGGGCAACATGATGGCGCTGGTGTGGACGCTCACACCGGCGCGCGCCGAAGCGCTGCAGGACGCTGACGACAAAACCTTTCTTGACGCGCTGCGTGTAGCGTTTGGCGCGCGCTTGGGCGATTTCACCTCAGTGACGCAGCGCGCGTGTTATCCGCTGACTTTGCGTTACAGCACGAACACCGACATGCTGGGTGTGATTAGCATCGGCAACGCGGCACAGACTTTGCATCCGGTGGCGGGGCAGGGCTTTAATCTCGGCTTGCGCGACGCGTGGGAGCTGGCACAAATACTGCGCGCCATCTCGCCGCAAGCGCTAACTAACCCCGATACAACCGCAACCTTGCGTAGGTTTCGCGCCAGCCGACGCGTCGATCGCGGCGCAACCATCGCCGCGACGCATGGACTGGTGCGCTTGTTTTCAAATGATTTTTTTTCCGCCAGCGTGGCGCGTGGCGCGGGCATGACCTTGCTCGGTTGTATTGCGCCGGCGCGAAATTTTGTCGCGCGGCGCATGATCTTCGGCGCGCGCGGCTGAGTTGCGCCAGGCCGGTTGGCGCTGCCGCACCCGGCTTTGTGCTCTGCGCGCAATCCCCTAGCGTGACTTGCGCACGTTTTGTGCGAACAAATTCCGCTAACGCCCTAGCTTTATAACGAGTTTTCTCCGGCAAAAAATTTCGGCTGTCGCAGGTACGCCAACGACGTTCGCATTGCGTAAAAAATAATCAATTTCCCCTTTGCACGTCCTGCGCGCCGGATTAGAATCGCGTCCTCCCCGCACCATGCTTGTAGAACAACCAGACCAATAGCGCGCATGCAAATCGGCAAACACATATTGAAGAACCAGCTGGTGGTGGCACCCATGGCGGGCGTTACCGACCGGCCGTTCCGTCAATTGTGCAAACAGATGGGTGCGGGCATGGCGGTATCCGAAATGGTGGCGAGCAACTCGCTGTTGTGGGGCTCTGAAAAAACCCGCCGCCGCGCCGATCACGAAGGCGAAGTCGATCCGATCTCCGTGCAGATTGCCGGCGCCGATCCGCAAATGCTCGCCGATGCCGCGCGTTTCAATTTTGCTAACGGCGCGCAGATCATCGACATCAACATGGGTTGCCCGGCGAAGAAAGTGTGCAACGTGATGGCCGGTTCCGCGCTGTTAAAAGACGAGCCGCTGGTCAGCCGCATACTCGAAGCCGTGGTGCGCGCGGTGGATATTCCGGTAACGCTTAAAATTCGCACCGGCTGGGATCAAGGCAGCAAGAATGCGGTGACCGTGGCCAAGATCGCCGAGAAGTGCGGCATCCAGGCGCTGGCGATACATGGGCGCACACGCGCGTGTGGTTTCTCCGGCGAGGCCGAATACGACACCATCGCCGAAGTGAAATCCGAAATCGGCATTCCGGTGATCGCCAACGGCGACATCAGCACGCCGGAGCAGGTGAAGCACGTGCTCGAGTACACCAAGGCCGACGCGGTGATGATCGGACGCGCCGCGCAAGGCCGCCCGTGGATGTTTCGCGAGATCAATCACTTTCTCGACACCGGCACGCATCTGCCGCCGCCGGAAGTGCGCGAAATTCATCGCGTGCTGGTGGCGCACCTGCACGATCTTTACGGTTTTTACGGCGAGCAACGCGGCGTGCGTGTCGCGCGCAAACATATTTCGTGGTACAGCAAGGGGCTGGCAGGATCGGCTGCGTTTCGTCATGCGATGAACCAGCTTGAAACCTGCCAGGAACAACTCGAAGCGGTTAACGCGTTCTTCAACGAACTCGCAGACCGCGGTCACCACCTGATCTACAGTGAGGATCTTGCGGCATGATGAATCGAATGAACGACGGCGACATGGCCCGCACCGTGCGCAAAGCGATCGAAGGGTATTTCAAGGATTTGGATGGCGAAAAAGCCAGTGGTGTGTACGACATGGTGATCAACTGCGTCGAAAAACCGCTGATTGAATCGGTGCTCACGCGCGTGCGCGGCAACCAAACCCACGCGGCGCAGATGCTGGGACTCAATCGCAACACCCTGCGCAAGAAGATGAAGGCGCACGGCATCAAATTCTGAGATGCGGGATTTAGGATCGAGGATTGAGGATTGAGAAAACCAGGTTGCTAAACCCTCAATCCTCGATCCTAACAACTACCCAAATGATCAAACAGGCACTGCTCAGCGTTTCCGACAAAAGCGGACTGGTGGAATTCGCGCGCGGGTTGGCCGCGCTCGGCGTGTCGCTGCTGTCCACCGGCGGTACCGCGAAACTGCTCGCCGATGCCGGACTCAAAGTCACCGAGGTTGCCGACTACACCGGTTTTCCCGAAATGCTCGATGGGCGCGTGAAAACGCTGCATCCCAAAATACACGGCGGACTGCTGGCGCGACGTGATGAAGCATCACATCTGCGCGCCATCGCGGACGCGGGCATTCCGCCGATTGATTTACTGGTGGTCAACCTGTATCCCTTCGAGAGCACCATCGCCAAAGCCGATTGCACGCTCGAAGACGCGATCGAAAACATCGACATCGGCGGTCCGGCGATGGTGCGCTCGGCGGCGAAAAACTGGCGCGGCGTGGGCGTGGTGACCGATGCCGCGCAATACACGGCGGTGCTCGACGAAATCAAACGCAGCGGCGCGCTGTCCGATGCAACCCGCTTCGCGCTGGCCGTGGCGGCATTCAACCGAATCTCCAATTACGATGCCGCGATCAGCGATTATCTTTCGTCATTGCAACCCGATGGCAGCAGAGCCGAGTTCCCTGCCCAATCGAACGGACGCTTCGTCAAGCTGCAGGATTTGCGCTACGGCGAAAATCCGCATCAGCACGCCGCGTTGTATCGCGACTTGTATCCCGCGCCCGGCTCGCTGGTGACGGCGAAGCAAGTGCAGGGCAAGGAACTCTCGTACAACAACCTCGCCGATGCCGACGCGGCGTGGGAATGCGTCAAGT
>CAMDDY010000139.1 GCA_945893125.1 Bordetella parapertussis | reverse complement strand
CGCAATCTGATACCGTTCGTCTTGGGTGAGGTGTGTGTAGTTCATTCTTGGCAACTTTAACTTGGTGGTCGAGGGGCTCGGATGCTATCGCACCTCGCCCACCCAACCTATTAATCAGAGTTGCACTTCGAATTTGAACTCGCGAAGCAGTAAACACTATAGGTTGTGGGTTTTGGCGGGAAATGCGGTAGAATCTTGCGTGTGCCTTTACGGTTGCTCGCCGCACATTAAAATGTCGAATAAAAACAAATACTTACAATCGTTATCCTTCTGCAAAAGCGAGGCGTTATGAGTGCTGTTATGGATACGCCTGCGCCGGGGCCGATGATTCCTCTGGACGCCGCTATCGAGCACATCGCCAAGGTCTACGGCGAGCCGATGCTGGAGATGCCGCATGATCTTTATATTCCCCCGGATGCGCTGGAAGTTTTCCTTGAGCAGTTCGAGGGGCCGCTGGATTTGCTGTTGTATCTGATCCGCAAAGACAACATCAGCGTGCTGGATATTCCGATGGCGAAGCTGACGCGGCAGTATCTTGAGTATGTCGAGTTGATGCGCAGCAAGCAGTTGGAGCTGGCGGCGGAATATCTGTTGATGGCGGCGATGATGATCGAAATCAAGTCGCGCATGTTGCTGCCGCGACCTTCGGGCATCACGCTCGAAGAAGACCCGCGCGCGGAGTTGGTGCGGCGCCTGCTCGACTACGAGCAGATGAAAAAAGCCGCGCTACGCATGGGGGAGATTCCGGTGGCGGAGCGTGATTATTCACTGGTGCATGTGTTGTACGAGCCCGATGCCGCGATTCCGCCGGATGTGGATGCCATGGATTTGAAGCTGGCGTGGCTGACAATTCTGAATCGCGCGAACGTTCATAAGCATCACAAGATCACGCGCGATCAGTTGTCGGTGCGCTCGCACATGACGCGAATTTTGCGCCGCTTGCAGGACGCGGAATTTGTCGAGTTCTCGCAGTTGTTCACCGCGGACGAGGGTTTGCCGGTGCTGGTGGTGACGTTTATCGCGATTCTTGAGCTTTCGCGCGAATCGCTGGTGCAACTGACGCAGGAACAGGCCTACGCGCCGATTTACGTAAAATTGAGAAACGCTGAAATGACGGTGAGCGCATGAGCGACGAAATGCAGGATACCCAGGAAATCCACGACGCACAGGACGCACAGGACGCACAAGACGCACAAGGCTCCGATGCCTTCGGCGAGCAACCCGCGCTGGATATCGAACTGGTGAAGCAGGTGCTGGAAACCGCGCTGCTGACCAGCCCCGAGCCGTTGTCGCTGAATGACATGAAGCGGATGTTTCCGCGTGGCGAAACCAATAACGAACTGGTGCGCAAGCTGCTGGATGAAATCCGCGCGGCGTGGGAAGGGCGTGGCGTCGAGTTGGTCAACGTGGCGTCGGGCTGGCGTTTTCGCGCCAAGCCGGAGCTGCAACGCTTTCTGGATAAACTCAATCCGCAGAAAGCGCCGAAGTACTCGCGCGCGGTGATGGAAACGCTGGCGATCATTGCCTATCGCCAGCCGGTCACGCGCGGCGACATTGAAGACATCCGCGGCGTGGTGGTGTCGTCAAATATCATGAAGGCGCTGGAAGCGCGCGGCTGGATCGATGTGATCGGTCATCGCGAAGTGCCGGGCCGCCCGGCGATTTTCGCCACCACCAAACAGTTTCTCGATGATTTGAGTCTGCGTTCGCTTGAAGAACTGCCGCCGCTGGATGACCTGGGTGCGCTGGTGGATGCCAGCGGTGCCGCGCAGGTTGAACTGAACATGCCGGCGCGGGGCGATGGAACGATCTCCGCCGGAGAAGGCTTGCTGGATGCCGATGACGAGGATGAAACGGCCAAGACCGTTGATATCTCCAGTCTGGCTAACGAAGACCAAACGCCGCCGCCTTCGCAGTTGCACTAATCGCGGCTGAACCGGCGCTGGGCTGCGCGGCTGCTATGATGTTGCCGCCATGATCGCTTTCATACCATTTTTGCGCCGCTGGTTCGACGAGAACATCGTCGAACTCGCGCAGGAAATGCGGCTCTCGTATTTGCCGCCGATGATGGTGTACGTGGCGGCAGGCATCTCCGGGCTGACGGCCATCGTCGGCACTTTCTTCGTGAAAGATCATTTGGGCTTAAGCGCGGAGTTTCTTGCCGCGCTCGGATTCTGGGTGGGCCTGCCGTACGCGATCAAAATGCCGGTCGGCCATATCGTTGATTTGATCTGGCGCTGGAAGGGCTGGCTGGTGTATCTCGGCGCGAGCCTGATCGCCGCGAGCCTGCTGATGATGGTGGGGCTGCTCAGCCATCGCGCGGCGATGGCGGCGGTGATGCCGGTCGAAAGCTGGTTTGTGCTGGCGGCGTTGTTGTCGCCCATCGGCTACGTGATTCAGGACGTGGTGGCCGACGCGATGACGGTCGAGGCGGTGCCCAAGCTCGATGACGCAGGCCAGCCGATTCCCGACGCGCAACAAAAACTCATGCATACGACCATGCAGACGCTCGGACGCGTGGCCATCATCGGCGGCGGCGTGCTGGTGGCGGTGGTGAATATCGTCGTGTTCGCGGATACGGATACCTTGTCGAAGGCGGCCAAGGCGCTGATCTACGCCAGGGTTTACGAGTGGGCGCTGGTGATCCCGATTATTTCCGTGCTGGGTGTGGTGCTGGCGTCGGTGCTGCGCGCGCGCGAACGCCGCCGCCTGCGTGCCGCCGGTGCGAGCGCGGAAGTGATACACGCAGCGCTGGATGAACATGCGGATAAAACCACGCCGAACTGGTGGATCCTCGGCGGCAGTCTGGCGTTCGTGGTGTTCACGCTGCTGATGGGTTTCAGCGAGATCAAGCTAAAACAGGAGATTGTGTTCGCGGGCTCGATGGCGATTGTGATTTTTTTGATTGCACGGCTCACGCGCGAACTCGCACCTGATGTGCGCGCGACGCTGGTGGGCACGGCCGTGGTGATATTTATTTTTCGCGCTGTGCCCGGCACCGGCGACGGCGTGACATGGTGGATGATCGACGAACTGCGTTTCGATGAGCAGTTTATCTCCGTGCTGGATTTGATCGGTAGCGTACTGACGTTGTTCGGCATATTCGTTTTCCGGCGCTTCATGGCGCAGCATTCCATTGCCTACGTGGTGGGATTTCTTGCGATTACCGGCATGGTGCTGTCGGCGCCGACGGTCGGCATGTATTACGGGTTGCACAACTGGACATCGGCGTTGACCGATGGCGCAGTCGGTGCGCGCACCATCATACTGGTGAACACCTCGCTCGCCTCGCCGCTGGGGCAGGTGGCGATGATCCCGATGCTGGCGTGGATCGCGCGTTCCGCGCCGGCGAATCTCAAGGCGACTTATTTTGCCGTGATGGCGTCGTTTACCAATCTGGCGCTGTCGGCGTCATCGCTCGGCGCGAAGTACCTCAACCAGATTTTCGTGGTGGCGCGCGAAGTGCGTGCGCCCAACGGCGATATCGCGGTGGCGGCGAATTACAGCCAGTTGGGCGAGTTGCTGATCGTGGGGATGGTGCTCGCGCTGGCACTGCCGTTCGCGGCGATTGTATTTGCGCGGGTGACGCGATTCAAGAGCGCGTAGGGCGCAACCCCTCTTTAACATGGATGTACAGGATGAACAGGATTAGACCTTATCCTGTCTATCCTGTGCATCCATGTTAAGTTGGGTTTGTTTTATTGCTCAATCAGCGGGTTCAATTCTCGCCAGCACGCCGTTCGGTTCATCAGTCAGCAAATAAATAAAACCGTCCGGCCCGGCACGCACGTCGCGGATGCGACCCAGCGCATTTTTCAGCAGGCGTTCTTCGCGTACGACTTTTTCGCCGTCAAGCTTGAGCCGCACCAGCATTTGGTCTTTCAGCGCGCCGACAAAAAGATCGCCGCGCCACTTGAGGAATTTGTTTCCGTGGTAAAACGCCATGCCGGAGGGCGCAATGGACGGCACCCACTTGTGCAGCGGCTGCGCCATGCCGTCTTTGGCCGTGCCCTCACCGATTTTTGTGCCGGTGCCGTAGTTCGCACCATAGGTAATCACCGGCCAGCCGTAGTTCACACCCGCGCGTATCACATTGATTTCGTCGCCGCCTTGCGGGCCGTGTTCGTGCGTCCATAACAATCCGCTTTGCGGATGCAGCGCCGCGCCCTGCATGTTGCGATTGCCCAGCGTGTATTTTTCCGGCAGCCAGCCGGGCTTGCCCACGAATGGATTGTCTTTCGGCACGCGGCCATCGTCGTGCAGGCGTATCACCGAGCCGTTGTGATCGCCGGAATTTTGCGCGCGTTCCATTTCGCCGCGATCGCCCAGCGTGATGAACAGATAACCTTCGCGGTCGAACACGACGCGCGAACCGAAGTGATAGCCGGTGCGCAGCTTGGGCTGCATGCGAAAAATCACCTGCACGTTTTCGAGTTGCTTGCCTTTGAGTACGCCGCGCGCGACTTCGGTGCCGATGCCTTGGTTATCGCCGGCGGAATACGACAGGTAGACCCAATTGTTCTCAGCGAATTTCGGATGCAGCACCACATCCATCAATCCGCCCTGGCCCACGGCGGCCACGGCTGGCACGCCGCTGACGGGCTGCGGATCGAGTTTGAAATCCTTGCCGATCAGGCGCAGGCGGCCCGCGCGCTCGGTGACGAGCATGCGTCCGTCAGGCAGGAAGGCGAGTGACCACGGGTGCGACAGGCCTTCGGTTAACGTGGCGACGCGGATGCGATGTTCCTGCGTGGCGTGCGTTTGCGCCGCCGGTGTGTTGAACAGCAGACACAGCATGCCGATGCACAGCATTGAGTAGATAGATTTCATAAGTATATGTTTTTAAAAGATATTTTAAGTAGCGAGCCGCCGGTAAATATCCGCCACCTTGAGCGGTAAACGTGCGACATCATCCACCAGCGTCCAGTTTACCGCGCCGTACATATGCGGCAGGTAATCACGCGCTTCATGGTCGATGGTGATGCAAAACGGTTTGATGCCTGCGCGGTGCGCTTCGAGCAGCGCTTGGCGTGTGTCTTCGATGCCGTATTCGCCGCGATAGTTGTCGCTGTAATCATCCGGCTTGCCGTCGGAGAGCGTGATCAACAACTTGGTGCGGGCATCCACATCTTCGAGCAGCGCGGTGAGATGGCGGATCGCCACGCCCATGCGCGTGTAGTCCTGCGGCGCGACGCCCGCGATACGTTGCCGCACGATGTCCGAATACGGCTCATCGAAACGCTTGATGCGAAAAATCTCGCAGCGCTTGCGCGTGATGCCGGAAAAACCGTAGATGGCGTAACGGTCGCCCAGCACTTCCAGCGCTTCGGCAAGCAGCACCAGCGCCTCGCGTTCGGCCTCGTTGATCCAGCCCTTGGTGGAGCCGCTCATGTCCACCATGAACATCACCGCTAGATTTCGCTCGGCCTTGTGGCGTTTGGTAAACAGGCGATCACTTAGTTCGCGGCCGGAACGCATGTCGGCATAGCCCGCGATCACCGCGTCGAAGTCGATATCGTCGCCGTGCTTCATGCGTTTTAACACGCGGTCTTCGCCACGCAGCATTTCAAAACTGCGGCGTAGTTGGGCGACCTGCGGCGCGTATTTTTTCAGCGTGGCGGTGACGAAGCCGCCATCGCCGCGCGGCGCATCGAGTTCGCGCAGCACGCACCACTGCTTGCGGTAATGGCGGCGCTGGTAATCCCATTCGGGGTAGTAGAGCGGGTTTTCTTCCGGTGGAATGGCTGCCACGGCGGCGTCGTCTTGCGGGGTGTCGCCGGCGCCGGCGGGCGTGAGATAGTCGGAGGGGATTTCGCCGAGGTCCTGAATGATTGAATCCAGCAGATTGCGCACGTGGTCGGGCGCGGCGATGGGCTTGCCGCCGAGGCTGAGCTGCACGTCGATGTCGCCGTTCACATCGGGTTTTACGTCGGCCTCGAAGCCAGCAGTGGATTCATCCTGTTCGCTATCCGATGATTGCGCGTGCTCACCCAGCAGCGCGGCAAGCGCGGCTTGCAGATCGCTTTTTTCGCGAGTGGGGCGCGCCGCACGCGCTGCTGCCGCATCCGCGGGGCGCAGCAGACCCATCCAGGCGAGTTGCGGCACGTCTTGCGCGAGCGGCAGCGTGTCGAGCAGGGCGATGCTGTGGTGAACGCTGGCGCCCGGCGCGCGTAGCGGTGCCAAACGTGCATCACTCGTGTGGGGGGGGACCCGCAATCTGTCCATGTCGCGCGCGAGTCCGGGCAGCACGCGAGCCAGTTGGGATTCCAGCCGGATGGTTTCCAGATAATTGAGCCATTCCAGCGCACGTGCCGGATCGCTGTGTTGTTGCACGGCGGCATCGAGGTCTGCGTTGAACGTGCCGTAGCGGCACTGCGCCCACAGCAAGGTGGCGATGATTTTGTAGAGGAGAAAGTTTTGCGCGCGGCTTGCACCTGCGGCGATGCGTGGCGGCAGGTAGAGAGTGTCGGTGTCGGTCCATGCCGCCGGCGCGGTGTCGATTTTCATGCGCCGGCCGGACAGGCCGCACACGAACAATTCAAGCACGGGTGCAACCGCGTCAAAGCTTGCCGTGTGTTCGCTGCCCGCGCGCGCGACAAAGGCGGAAAAGTTTTTCAATACCTGACTGCCGTGATGCAGGCCTTCGCGGTCGTAGGTGTCCATCGCTTGAATAATCCATGCTTCGGCGGCGCCGGCATCGAGTTGCGCCAATGCGTCCGGCGCGGCGGCGGCGAACTGGTAGGCCATTTCGTAATTGGTGCGGGCTATGACTTCAACCCAGCGCAGCGTGGAATCCTGCAACGCGCGGTCCAGCGACGCAAGCTGATATGCGAGTGGCGCGGCGGTGCGGCGCGACGACAGCACCGGGTTCAGCAACGCGTCGAGTTGGATGTCGAGCTCGGCTTCGGTGAGCGGCTCATGATCCTGAGTCGTCAGCCGTGGATCAAACGGTTGCACGATAAATCAAAAAATAGACGACGCCAATTCATCAATCGCGCGCAACATTTCCGCATCGTCGGTTAGCGCCTCGGCGATGGCGCCATGACAGGCGGCGCGCGGGGCGATGCCGCGCTGCATGAGTTTCGCGGCGTGTACCAGCAGCCGCGTGGACGCGCCTTCGTCCAGCCCATTGCCTTTAAGGTTGCGCGTCATGTGCGCGAGTTTCAGCAGCTTGCCGGTGTTAACCGCATCCAGCCCCGACTCGGTGATGACAATTCTGGCTTCGAGCGCCTCGGATGGGTAGTTGAATTCGATGGCGACAAAACGCTGGCGCGTGCTCTGTTTGAGTTCTTTCAATACGCTTTGATAGCCGGGGTTGTACGACATCGCCAGTACAAATTCTTTCGGCGCGCGCAACAGCTCGCCATGTTTTTCCATCGGCAGTATGCGCCGGTCGTCGGCCAGCGGATGAATCACCACGGTAGTGTCCTTGCGCGCCTCGACCACTTCATCGAGATAACAAATGCCGCCGACACGCACGGCGTGCGCCAGCGGGCCATCGATCCACACGGTTTCATTGTTGGTAATGAGATAACGGCCCACGAGATCACTGGCGGTGAGGTCGTCGTGGCACGATACAGTGATCAGCGGGCGCTTGAACTTCCAGGCGATGTATTCCATGAAGCGCGTCTTGCCGCAGCCGGTGGGGCCTTTGAGCAGCACGGGAATCAGACTTGCGCAGGCGGCCTCGAACAGTGCGATTTCATCGCCGATGGGTTCGTAATACGGCTCGCGTTCGATCAGGCGCGCTTCGGGTTGCGGAGTTTTTCCGGATAGTGATCGAATCGAAGTATTCATAAATAATTAAATAAAAACAAATACTTACCGTTATTCCGTAGCGCGCAAAAAATCGCCGATGCCGGCAATCAGGGCGGCGGGTTGTTCCACCATCGGACAGTGACCCGATTGCGGAATCTCACGGTAGAGCGCGCCGGGTATGCCTTGCGCCAAGGCCTGCGCGAGCGCGGGCGGTGTGGTCAGGTCGAGGTCGCCGCACAGCACGAGCGTGGCATTGGTGATGGTGCGCAACTGCGCGGTGGTGTCCAATGCCGCGAGCGCGAGGCAGGCGCGGCTAAAACAACCGGCGTCCACGCGCGCGAGTGCGGTTTTGCGTAACGCGACTTCTTCCGGGTGCGCGGTCTGAAACGCGGGCGGGAACATGCGGCGTATCGCTGCATCCAGCACGGCGTTCATGCCGCTGGTGGTGACTTTCTCCGACATCATGCGAAACGGCACTCGTGCGGGTTCGGGGAATGCAGCCACCACGTCGGCGACGATCAACCGGTTGAAGCGTTTGCCGTGCCGTAGCGCCAGCATCAATGCGACAAAGGCGCCAAAGCCGTTGCCGAAAACATGGGTGTCCGGCGGTAGTTTTAGTTTGTCCAGCACCGCGTTGACATGATCGGCATAGCCGGCCACGCTCGTGAGCACGCGCGGCATCGACTGGCCGTAGCCGGGTAAATTGAGTCGTGTCACACGAAACGTTTGCGTCAGCGCCGGCCATACTGGGTCGAATACCGTCATGTCCGTCAGCAGTGAGTGCAACAGCAGCAGGTTGGGGCCGACGCCTGCTTGTTCATACGCGACGCTGGCGCCTTCAATTTCGATGAATGGCATGGGCGCAATGTTACGTTAAAGACCGTGCGTTCGAACAAAATACATGCATACGGAAAGCGTGTGCGCCAAGCGCCACTGCGCGAGCTTGCAATACACGCCTCGCATGTCGCTGATTCAGTGCGCGTCACAGTGTAGCGCCGCTATTTGGACGCGGGCTTTACCGGCAACGGCATCCCGCTCGGAACTGTCGGCACAGGTGACATGCAGCGAAGATTTCGTGCTTTTTACCAATATTCTATTGATTGATAAAAACAATTTTACGCGCGCGAGAGTTCTTATTGTGGACAGTTTAATGTAGCCGGAAAGGCAATGGTTTGAAGCATCAAAACACCACTCAGATCTAAAGTTTGATGCTATGATTTAAAGCTTAAATATCAACGATAAGCATCGCTGCGGCGGGGTAAGAACCAAACATGAGGCATCTTGGAGGATGGGGCGCGGCGTCCTGCTTGGGCGTGGCGTTAGCGGTAGCGGGGACGAATTCTTACGCTCAATGGTGGAAAGACCCCTTTAAAACGGATGAGAAGGTCGCCCCATCCCCTGAAAAACGGTGGGAGCCGACAGCGCCGCTGCCTTCAGTGTCGGTCGCGGGCGCCGCCGAATCGTTGCCGGCGGATAAGGCGCTGACCTTGCCTGAATTGACGGAGTTCGCGTTGCGTAACAACCCGCGAACCCGGCAGTCGTGGTATGCGGCGCGCGCGGCGGCGGCCAACTTGGGCGTTGTGTTGGGCGACGATTTGCCGACCGTAGCGGGCGGCTACTCGGTGGCGCGCACGCGGCCCATATCGGGCACTAACCCAAGCAACAGCGTTATTTGGTTGAATCGTTGGGGGCCGCAGATCAGCTTTAACTACGTTATCTATGATTTTGGCGGCGGGGATGCCAAGGTCGATGCGGCGGAATACCGCCTGTTGGCGGCTAACCTGGCGCAGAACCGGGTATTGCAGGAGGTGATTTTTCAGGTTGAACAGGCCTACTACCTGTTGATCGGCGTGGAAGCGCTGGTGCGCGTGAATGAGCAATCGCTGAAAAACGTGGAAACCGCGCTCGATGCCGCGCGCCGGCGCCGCGAGTCGGGCCTGGCCACCGTGGCGGACGTGTATCGCACGGAAACGCAGGTCGCGCAGGCGCAGCTCACACTGACGCGTAGCCGCGGCGAATTTGAAAAAGCACGCGGACAGCTATCAACCGTTGTCGGCTTGCCCATCAGCAGTTCGGTGCGCGTGCAAACCCTCACGGCGCCACCCCAGACTGCGCAATCTGTTTCCGCCATCAATAACTATCTTGAGCGCGTTAAGTTAGTGCGTCCGGACCTGGTGGCCTCCGAAGCGCAGGCGCGCGCCGCGCGCGCAACTGCCGTGGCGGCATCGAAGGCAGGTCTGCCGTCGATTGAAATTAATGGTAATTCCCAGTTCAGCAATTGGGCGAAGTCCGGATACTTGAGGGAACCCGACCGGCAGGGCACGCATGCGCACAATCTGACGCTGAACATTCGCATTCCGATATTTTCAGGCTTTAAGGATACCTACCAGGTGCGACAGGCCGAAGCGTTTGCGCAGCAGGCCGAGGCCGCGCGTGACGCGCTTTACCGGCAAACCCAGCTTGAGGTGTGGCAGTCCTATTACGATCTGCAAACGGTTACTGGCAGTATTAAGAGCACCGAGGCATTGGTGAAATCGGCCGAACAATCCGCGCAGGCGACTTTGGCGCGTTATCAAAGTGGTTTCGGGACGATTCTGGATCTGATTACGACGCAGCAGGATGAGGCCAGTGCCCGCACGCAGCGCATTCAATCCTATTTGGACTGGTATACCGTACTTGCCCGTTTGCATTTGGCAGTCGGTGCAAGTGATTTAATCGCAACGAAAACAGAGACCAAGCAATGAAGCGACTGTCTATGATGGTGATGTTCGGCGTGTTCGCCGCGATGGCCGGAGGCGGCTATTGGTACTGGCAGAAATCTGCCGCGAAGGATGCGGCCAAAGGCAGCGTGCAGGCCAAAGATGGGGCGTCGGCCAAGGACGGAGCGCAAGCCAAGGCCAGCGGAAAAGCCAAGGGTAAGGGCAAAGGCGGTCCG
>CAMDDY010000138.1 GCA_945893125.1 Bordetella parapertussis | reverse complement strand
GCACCGTCATGGTCAAAGCGCCGCTCGCACAGGTGCGGCAGGCGGCCGATGACAATGCGCCCGTGGCATTCCAGGCGCAGCAAAACGTGGTGATGGAGGTAAGCGAAGTGGTGCCCGGCGGCTGGCTGCGCGTGCGTCACCGCGACGGCGTGTCCGGCTTTGTGCGCGTCTCGCAGGTGTGGGGCGTCTAGTCGCATCCGAATGAACATCGCCGTACTCGGCGCGGGCGCTTGGGGCACCGCGATCTCGGTTCATCTGGCCGCGCGGCATAACGTCAGCTTGTGGGCGCGCGATGCGGCGCAAGCGGCGGCGATACAGTCAAGCCGCCTGAATAGCCGCTATCTGCCGAATATTGCATTGTCGCCGGCGGTTGCCGTCCGTGCCGATCTAAACGTGGCGCTGCGTGATGCGACGCTGGTGTTGGCGGCGACGAGCACGGCGGGGCTGCGCGACACGCTGCGCCGTCTGAAATCCGCCGGCTGCAACGCGCCGGTGGTATGGCTGTGCAAAGGGTTCGAGCGCGAACACGCACTGTTGCCGCATCAGGTGTGCGCCGAAGAACTGCCGCAGGCAATCTGCGGCGTATTATCCGGCCCCAGCTTCGCCGAAGAAGTCGCACGCGGGCAACCCACCGCACTGACCCTGGCCTCCACCGATATCGCGTTCGCGAGCGCCACCGCGCGTGAGCTTCATGGCGGATCGCTGCGCGTGTATTCCAGCAGTGATGTGGTGGGTGTCGAAGTCGCCGGCGCGGTCAAAAACGTGATGGCGATCGCCACCGGCATTTGCGACGGACTGAAACTCGGTTTGAACGCACGCGCCGCGCTGATGACACGCGGCCTCGCCGAAATCTCGCGGCTCGGCGTGACGATGGGCGGCCGCGCGGAAACGTTCATGGGCCTCGCCGGCGTCGGCGATTTGATATTGACCTGCACCGGTGACTTGTCGCGTAACCGCCGCGTGGGATTGCGTTTGGCGGAAGGTAAACCGCTGGCGGACATACTCGCTGAACTGGGACACGTCGCCGAAGGTGTGTACAGCGCACGCGGGGTTGCGCGCATCGCCAGGCAGCGCGGCATCGACATGCCGATTACCGACGCCGTGTGCCGCGTGCTCGATGCGCCGCAGACGGCGGCGCAAGTGGCGCGCGAACTGTTGTCGCGTGACCCAAAGTCTGAATAAATTAGTAAATTAAAACAAGTAGTTACATAAAGGTATCGTTTTGAGCTTCAATCCGCAAGACAGCGATTTTATCCGCCGCCACGTGCTGCGTTCGATTTCCAGCAACCGCGCGCCGGACATGCATTTCGCCGGTTATTTTTTGGGTTTCACGCCTCGGCGCTATGAGAAGGACGGCGTTGAATTCACCGTCGCGGCCCAACCCCACTGCACCAACACCGACGGCATCGTGCATCGTGCGGCGCTGCTGTTTTCGGCTGACATGGCGCTGGCGGCGGCCAATCGTGTGTTTATCGATCCGAATGTACGCACCGCGACGCTGATGCTGCGCGTGGAATTCACCGGCGCACCCGCGCGCGGCACGCTGGAAATCAGCGGACGCGGCAGCGGCTTTTCGCCACGCACCGCGCTGCCGGAAAGCGTGGCTGCAGGGCGCATTGTGTGCGATGGCCGCGAAGTGATGCGCATGTCGGGCGCGTGGGTGGCGCCGCCTGCGCCGAAAGGCATGACCATGTACGGCTTGCCGTGGGAAGGCGGCCCTGACGGGGCGCAATTGCCGTTGCTGAAAAAAAACGCACTCGAAGCCGCCGAAAAAGACCTCGTGCGTCGTGTTGAAAAAGCCTTGCGCGTGGCGCACAACGGCGACTTGCTGACGAGCCTGTGGAACCCGGTGGTCAAGCGCACGCCGAATGGCGCCATCGGCAAATTGCCGGTGGGTATGCACGTGGGCAATCGCGTGGGTCACGTGCAGGGCGGCCTGTCGATCAACACCGCGCTGGTTACGGCGGAAGCGGCGGTGCCGGAACATCCGATACTCACCGGCGCGTCGGCGTGGTACATCAGCCCCGGTCAGGGCAAGGTGGTAACCGCGCGCGCCACCATTCTGCAAAGCGGCCGCAATATCGCGGTGGTGCGCACCGAGTTGTTTGACGCCGACAAGAAACTGGTGTTAGAGGTGGTTTCCAATCATGCCGTGCATGCCAAGATGGCGAGCGCGGCGCAGTAAGTACTACGTTCCGCCGGCAAAACCCATTTGCCGCCAAGCCTCATACACCACCACCGCGACGGCATTCGATAGATTAATGCTGCGCGCCGCCGTGCGCATCGGCAGCCGGATGCGTTGTTCCGAGGGCAGCGCGTCGATCAACGCCTGCGGCAAGCCGCGGCTTTCGGGGCCGAATACAAACACATCGTTTTCGCGGTATGCCGCGGTGTCATGGCGTTGCGAGCCGCGCGTGGTGACCGCGAACAGCCGCCGTCCGGCGAAATAAGAGTGGCATGCGCTCCAATCGTCATGCACGGTGACATCGGCGAATTCGCGGTAATCCATGCCGGCGCGTTCGAGTTGTTTGTGCGAGATTGAAAACCCCAGCGGCTTGACCAGGTGCAGGCGCGCGCCGGTGTTGACGGCAAGGCGCACGGCGTTGCCGGTGTTGGGCGGGATTTCAGGCTCGTAGAGTACGATGTCAAACATCGGGTGCGCGTCTCTTGAAACTGTCAGGCAAGGTGCGCGCGACGATGAGGCCGGTGACGCGCGCCGCGCCCGCTTGCTTCAAGTTGCGCGCGAGTTCGTTCAGCGTGGCGCCGGTGGTCATCACGTCATCGACAACGGCGACATGCTTGCCGGTGAAATCTTTATCGCATACGAACGCTTTGCGCACATTTTTCGCGCGCTCTTTCCACGGCAGCGCGGCTTGCGGCTGGGTGTCGCGCACTTTGCGGCAGGCGCGCGGCAGCAGGGCTATGCCGGTGAGTTTCGCCACATGGCGCGCGATTTCCTGCGCCTGATTGAAGCCGCGTTCGCGCAACCGCGCGTCGGCGAGCGGCATGGGAATAATCACGTCCGGACGCTCGCCCAGGCTGCTGGCGATAGCGCTGCCGAACAGTGGCGCGATCGCCAGCATGCCGCGGTATTTAAGGCCTTGCACGAGTGCGTCTGCGGGAAAGGCGTAGGTGTAGGGCGCGCACACGTGATCGTACGCGGGCGGATGCGTGAGGCAGGCGCCGCAGCGACGGCCCTCGGTGATCGGCAGCGCGCAGGTGTCACACAGGCTGCCGGTGAGGCGCGGCAGATCGGCATCGCACGGCGCACACAGCAGCGCGCCCGCGCTGGGGCCGGCGCACAGCAGGCACGACGGTGCGATCAGGCGTTGTGCGAATTTCGTACAACTAGCCAAAAACCCCGATGGTAAATTTGACAACAAAGCCTTCATTACGGATGATGCAAGTTATTAAAATATTCACTTTTTAACGCCAGGCCCGTCATCATGGATACCGCCACTTCTTCCCCGCAGACGACAACTGTTGCAACGGCGGCTGCAACGGTGCACTGGACCGTCGAACAAGTCGCCGCACTCTTCGACCTGCCGTTTAATGATCTCATTTATCGCGCGCAGACGGTGCATCGTGCGCATTTTGACGCCAACGCAGTGCAACGCTCGACGCTGATTTCGATCAAGACCGGCGGTTGCCCGGAAGATTGCGGTTATTGTCCGCAGGCGGCGCGTTATCACACCGGCGTCGAGAACGAAGCAATGCTGTCGGTGGATCAAGTAGTGGCGGCGGCACAGGCGGCCCGCGACAACGGCGCGACGCGTTTCTGCATGGGCGCGGCATGGCGCGGGCCCAAGCAGCGCGATCTCGACAAAGTGGTGGACATGATTACTGCGGTGCGTGGCCTCGGTATGGAAACCTGCGCCACGCTCGGCATGCTGAAAGAAGGTCAGGCCGAACAGCTAAAAACAGCGGGCCTCGATTACTACAACCACAACATCGATACCGCTTCGGCGTTTTACGGCGAAATCGTCACCACGCGCACGCAGCAGGATCGCATGGATACCCTCTCGCGCGTGCGTGACGCGGGCATGCATGTGTGCAGCGGCGGCATTGTGGGCATGGGTGAAACGCGGCGCGCGCGCGCGGCGCTGATTGTGCAACTGGCGAATATGGATCCGTATCCGGAGTCGGTGCCGATCAACAATCTGGTGCAGGTGGAAGGCACGCCATTGAATGGTACTGCGCCGCTTGATCTGCTGGAGTTTGTGCGCACCGTGGCCTGCGCGCGCATCACCATGCCCAAGGCGATGGTACGGTTGTCGGCAGGGCGGCAGGAAATGCCGGAGGGTATCCAGGCGTTGTGTTTTCTCGCCGGGGCGAATTCGATTTTTTATGGCGATAAATTGCTGACCACGGGTAACCCCGATGTGGCGCGCGATCAGGCTTTGTTTGCCAAGTTGGGCTTGCATGCGATGGAAGCGAAGATATAGTTCCGAGTGTTTAGTGTTGAGTTTTTAGGGTTAAGTTGACGATGGCTGACAGTGCGATTCGCATCAAGAGTTTCAAATTCGCGCTTCAAGTCATCAAGCTTGCGTGCAAGTTGCAAGATAAGCGTGAATTTGTCATTTCCAATCAGTTGCTGAGATATGGAACCAGTATCGGCGCAAATGTTGAGGAAGCTCAGGCTGGGCAGAGCAAGAAGGATTTCATCGCAAAGATGGCCATTGCGTCCAAGGAGGCGCGCGAAACAAAATACTGGTTGCGCATTGTCCGTGAAGCGGGCTTAGGCGACTTGGCAGTAGACCACGAGCTTGAGTTGGTTGAAGAGTTGATAAGGATTCTGACTGCGATTGTGAAGACATCGCAGATGTAGCCGTGCCCAACTCAACACTCAGCACTCAACATTTAACACTGTCGGCGCAGCTGACGACGCTTGATGTCAAAGGCTTGCGCCGCACGCGCCGCACGCTCGATTCAGCGCAAAGCGTGCACGTGATTGTCGATGGCAAACAATATCTCGCGTTTTGCAGCAACGATTATCTCGGTCTTGCCAATCATCCTGAATTGATCGCCGCCGCGCAGGCCGGTGCGGCGCGGTTTGGCGTGGGTGCGGGCGCTTCGCATCTGGTGTTGGGGCATGCGCGGGCGCATGAGCAGCTCGAAGAAAATCTGGCGGCGTTTGTGGGGCTGCCGCGTGCGCTGTTGTTTTCCACCGGGTATATGGCCAATCTCGGTGTGGTCACTGCGCTGCTGGGGCGTGACGATGCGGTGTTTGCCGACCGGCTGAATCATGCATCACTGAACGATGCGTGTTTGCTCGCGCGCGCGCAGTTCAAGCGGTTTGCGCACAACGATGTGGCGCAACTGGAACGCCTGCTCGTCGATAGCAAAGCGAAACGCAAGCTGATCGTGGTGGATGCGGTGTTCAGCATGGACGGCGATATCGCGCCGGTACCTGAACTGCTCGCGCTGGCCGAGCGTTACGATGCATGGCTGTTGCTCGACGACGCGCATGGTTTTGGTGTGCTGGGCGCCGGCGGACGCGGCGTGCTGGAACATTTCAATCTGTCGCATCAGCGTGTTATTTACATGGCGACGCTGGGCAAAGCCGCCGGTGTGTTCGGCGCGTTTGTCGCCGGTGAAAACACGCTGATCGAAACGTTGATGCAACGCGCGCGCACCTACATTTACACCACGGCGATGCCGCCATTGCTGGCGTGTGCGGTGTCGAAGAGTGTCGAGTTGATTGCTGCCGGCGCGTCGTTACGCAAACAATTGAACGAGAATATTATTCAATTAAAACATACACTTACGAATGGCCTGCCGGAAGGCTGGCAATTGCTGCCGTCACACACCGCGATACAGCCGCTCATTATTGGCGACAACCGCGCGGCAACCACGGTGGCGGATAAACTCGCGACGCGCGGCATACTGGCGCCGGCGATACGTCCGCCGACGGTGCCGCAGGGCACGGCGCGATTGCGCATTTCGCTGTCGGCGGCGCACACGCCGGATGACGTGCGTGTGTTGGGTGATGCGTTGATCGCCGCCGGCAAGGAAATCTCATGAAGACGGGACGCCACGTGGTGTTGCTGCACGGCTGGGCGAGCCACCCGGATGTGTTTCGCGGCCTTGCGCTTGCGCTCGAAAAGCCGCTTGCGCTCGGGAAAAAGTTTCGTGTGCAGGTGATGGCTTTGCCCGGCCACGCGGATGCCGCGACCTGTACGCCGTACACGCTGGAACGCATCGCCGACGCGCTGGCGGCCAACGCGCCCAAATCTTGCAGCGTCATCGGCTGGTCGCTCGGCGCGCAGGTCGCGCTGACGTGGGCGCAGCGCGCGCCGAAGCAAGTGCAGCGTCTTGCATTGATCGGCGCAACGCCGTGTTTCACGCAATGTAGCGGTTGGCCGCACGCGACAGCGCCGGCGGTGATGCGTCAATTTACCGCGCAAATCAAGCGCGATTGTCCCAGCGTGTTGCGGCGCTTTGTCGCCTTGCAGTCGCTGAACGACACGCATGCGGTGCGTGTGGCGCACAAGCTGCGCACGGCGCTTTTCACCCACCCGCTGCCGGCGCCGGCGGTGCTGGAAGCGGGGCTGGAAATTTTGCGTGTCGCCGATTTGCGCGCGTTGTTGCCGTCGATTTCGCAACCGACGTTGGTGATACATGGCGAACACGACGCAGTGACACCGTGTGCGGCGGGCGAGGCTTTAAGCGCTGCGCTGCGCAACGCGCGTTTTCACAAAATCGCCGGCGCGGGACACGCGCCGTTTTTATCCGACCCCAATGCGGTGGCGACACTGCTGCAAACCTTTCTCCAAGATGAGCCTGCCGCAATTCGATAAAAAGCTGCTGCGCCGTTCGTTCGAGCACGCCGCGCAAAGTTACGACGCGGCGGCGGTGTTGCAGCACGAGGTGTGCCGCCGCATGGACGAGCGGCTGGATCTGATCAAGCACCAGCCCGCGACGATACTCGATGCGGGCAGCGGCACCGGCAATGCGTTGCCTGCGCTGCGTGGGCGCTACCCCAAGGCGCGCGTGCTGGCGCTCGATCTGGCGCTGACCATGTTGCAACGCGGACGTGAAAGCGCCGCGGCGCCGTGGTGGAAGTCATTTTTTAAACCACCGATAAACGAGTTGTGCGGCGACATCGAACAATTGCCGTTGGCCACCGGCAGTGTCGATCTCGCGTGGTCGAACCTTGCGCTGCAATGGGTAAACGACCCCGATCAGGCGTTTGGCGAATTCAATCGCGTGCTCGCGCCCGGCGGGCTGCTGATGTTCAGCACCTTCGGCCCCGACACGCTGAAAGAATTGCGCACCGCATTTGCCAGCGCGGCCAACGTGGACAAACACACGCATGTCAGCCGCTTTATCGATCTGCACGACATCGGCGACATTCTGGTGAAGCGCGGTTTCGCCGACCCGGTGATGGACATGGAGCCGTTCACGCTGACCTACAGCGACGTGCGCGCGCTGATGCACGATCTGAAAGCCATCGGCGCGCACAACGTGACGCGGGATCGCCCGCCAGGGCTGACGGGAAAATCACGCTTGGCGGCGGTCACGGCAGCCTACGAACCGCTGCGCCGCGATGGCAAGCTGCCCGCGACGTTTGAAGTGGTGTACGGCCACGCGTGGAAGCCCATGCCCAGAGTAACGCCCAGCGGCAAGCGGATTATCGATATCAAACCGGCCCCAACTCCTTGACGCCTCACCTCTCACCCCTCACGCCTAACGGCCTGTTCATAACCGGTACCGACACCGGCGTCGGCAAAACGCTGGTGGCGTGCGCGCTGTTGCATGCGTTTGCCGCGCGCGGATTGCGTGTGGTCGGCATGAAACCGGTGGCCGCCGGCGCGGCGTTGGTGGATGGCGTGTGGGTCAACGAGGATGTCGAGCAATTAATCGCCGCGAGCAATGTGCATGCGCCGCGCGAGGTCATCAACCCTTATTGTTTCGCGATGCCGATTGCGCCGCATATCGCCGCAGGGCTTGAAAAAAAATCTATTAAAAACAGTGTGCTGCGGGAAAAATACCAGCGCTTGTCAGCGCTTGCTGACCTAGTGGTGATTGAAGGCGCCGGCGGCTTTTGTGTGCCATTAAACGATGCCGAAACCAGCGCCGATCTCGCGCGCGAACTCGCGCTGCCGGTGGTGTTGGTGGCGGGCATGCGGCTCGGCTGCCTGAATCATGCGTTGCTCACCGCCGAGGCCATCCGCGCGCGCGGGTTGCGGCTGGCGGGCTGGGTGGCTAATCATATCGACGCATCGATGCTGCATGCGGATGCCAATGTGGCTGCATTGCAGACGCGGCTGGCCGCGCCTCTGATCGCGCGCATTACGTTCGACGCGCAACCCGAAGTTGCGGCTATCGCGGCGCGCTTCGACGTGCGCGCCTTGCTGTAGCGGGAAACGCAACCCGTGTCAATGTAAAGTGCTCTCTAGTAATCGCACGTATTCAAGGGCTTACAAGGTTGCCTCGACACCCCTCGCTGTGTTAAATTCCGTCTGTTTTCAGAGGCGTCCGATAATGATTATTTCGGACGCGGGCGGTCGGGAAGTTGGGGAAATTCCACACGGAATGAACACACGGTAGCGAGGGCTACAGCGGTTCGCTGACGGGGCGCGTTTCGTGCCTGTGCGAAGTAGCCGTGACATGTGTAAACAGCCCGCATTGATTGAAGCAAAGCAGTAAGACTGGTTGTAACTATCCGGGGGAAGAATGCGTAACAAGCGGGTCAAAACTATCGCGAACACTTTCGCGGCGCTGACAACGGCGGTAACGGCGCTGACGTTGATGATTCCGGCGACGGCGTTTGCCGATTACAAACTCAACCTCCAGACGCCGAATTCCGCGCTGGGCCACACCATTTATGATCTGCACACGATTATCACGTGGATTTGCGTGGTGATTTTTGTCGTGGTGTTTGGCTTCATGTTTTATGCCATCTATGCGCACCGCAAATCGGTGGGTCACAAGGCAGCGAATTTCCATGAGCATTTGGGCGTCGAAATAGCCTGGACCATCGTGCCGGGCATTATTTTGCTGGTGATGATGGTGCCCGCTACCCGCGCGCTGATCGAGTTGCGCGACACCTCGGAGCCGGACATGACCATCAAGGCCACCGGCTATCAGTGGAAATGGGGTTACGATTACATCAAGGGTGAAGGCGAAGGCATCAGCTTCTACAGCAGTCTGTCAACGCCGAGCGCGCAGATTGATGCCAAAACGCCTGAAGATATTGCCGCACGCAACGCCAACCCGAACTACCTGCTCGAAACCGATACTGTTGTGGTTGTGCCGGCAGGTAAAAAAATACGCATGCTGGTGACCGCCGCCGACGTGATCCACGCGTGGTGGGTGCCGGCGCTGGCGGTGAAGCAGGATGCGGTGCCGGGCTTTATTCGCGATACCTGGTTCAAGGCCGAAAAGCCCGGCATCTTCCGCGGCCAGTGCGCCGAACTGTGCGGCAAGGATCACGGCTTTATGCCAATTGTGGTGGAAGTGAAATCGGCTGCCGATTACAGCGCGTGGGTGGCCAGCCAAAAAGCCACTATGAAAAAAGCGGCGGTGGCGGAAGATCCCGACAAGCCCTGGACAGCTGAAGAGCTAAAAACCCGCGGCGAAAAAGTCTATGCCGCCAATTGCGTGGCCTGTCATCAAGCGACCGGCATGGGTGTGCCGCCGACCTTCCCGGCGCTGTCGGGATCGAAAGTCGCCGCCGGGCCGAAGGATGCCCAACTGGCGCTGGTACTTAACGGCAAGGCCGGCACCGCCATGGCGCCGTTCAAACATCTGTCGGATGCCGATCTTGCGGGCGTAATCACCTATACCCGCAACAGTTGGGGTAACAAGGTGGGCGATATGGCGACACCGGCGGAAGTCAAAGCCGCGCGCGCCACTGCAAAATAGTAAATAAGTATTTGTTTTTAAACAATATTATTAGATAGAACCGGAGCCAAGATGAGCACCGCTAGCCACGATCACGCGCACGGACACAGCCACGATGGCGACCACGCGCACGAGCACAAGCCCTATGGAATGATGCGCTGGTTTGGTTCGACCAACCACAAGGACATCGGCACCATGTATTTGTGGTTCAGCTTTTCCATGTTCATGGTCGGCGGCGTGATGGCGTTGATTATTCGCGCGGAATTGTTCCAGCCCGGCTTGCAAATCGTGCGCCCCGAGTTTTTCAACTCGATGACCACGTATCACGGTCTGATCATGGTGTTCGGCGCGATCATGCCGGCGTTTGTCGGTTTTGCGAATTGGCTGATCCCGATGCAGATCGGCGCGCCCGACATGGCGTTCCCGCGCATGAACAACCTGTCGTTCTGGCTGCTGCCGCCTGCAGCCATGTTGCTGATTGCCGCGCAATTCGCACCCGGCGGCGGCGCGGGCGTGGGCTGGACCATGTATGCGCCGCTCACCACGCAAGCGGGTCCTGCGATGGACCTCACCATTTTCGCAGTGCATATCCTCGGCATGTCGTCGATCATGGGTTCGATCAACATCATCACCACCATCTTGAACATGCGCGCACCGGGCATGGGCTTGATGAAAATGCCGCTCTTCTGCTGGACCTGGCTGATAACCGCCTACCTGCTGGTGGCATCCATGCCGGTGCTCGCGGGCGCGGTGACCATGACGCTGACCGACCGTCACTTCGGCACCAATTTCTTCAATGCGGCGGGCGGCGGCGACCCGGTGCTGTATCAGCATATCTTCTGGTTC
>CAMDDY010000137.1 GCA_945893125.1 Bordetella parapertussis | reverse complement strand
CACTTAAATCATCCCTCGTTCAGGCTCATACCTGGATTGGAAAATACTGACATTCAAGTACACTATCAACAAAAGCCGCTAAGTGCAGGAATTATCTAAAGATATTGTCTGGAAGGCCACCGCTAAATGTCTGTTCGCTGGGTAACCTATCCCCTATTACTTGTGGTTGTAGGGATTTTCGCAACAGCGCTGCTGTTTGCCTTTGTTGCCGTGATGATCTGGCCAACGCTGCCCTCGCTTGAAGTCCTCACCGACTATCGCCCGAAAGTCCCACTAAGAGTATACAGCGCTGACGGAAAATTAATAGGCGAGTTCGGCGAGGAACGCCGTGCCGTGGTGTCCATCCAGCAGGCGCCAAAACCCATGGTGGATGCCATTCTGGCGGCCGAGGATGAGCGCTACTACCAGCACAAGGGCGTTGACTATATCGGCCTTGCCCGCGCCGCCATCGCCAACTTCACGCTGATCGGACCGCGCCAGGGCGCGTCCACCATCACCATGCAGGTAGCGCGCAACTTTTTTCTCTCGCGCGAGAAAACGCTGACGCGCAAATTCAACGAAATGCTGCTGGCGTTCAAGATCGAATCGAGTCTGAATAAATCGCAGATTCTCGAGCTCTACATCAACCAGATTTACCTCGGCCAGCGCGCCTACGGGTTTGCCTCCGCCGCACACATCTACTACGGCAAAAAACTCGACCAGTTGACCCTCGCCGAAACCGCCATGCTGGCGGGGTTGCCAAAAGCGCCGTCCAGCTTTAACCCGGTAGCCAATCCCGCACGGGCCAAGCTGCGCCAGCAATACGTGCTGCGCCGCATGCGCGAAATGGGTGTCATCAGCCCCGCGCAACAGGCCGAGGCCGACAAGCAGCCGTTACCGCTAAAAAACGAGTTGAACGAATTCGCCACGCGCGCCGATTACATCGCCGAGATGGTGCGTGCCGCCATGTACGAGCGTTATCAGGAAGGCGCCTATGCGCTGGGCCTGAAGGTTTACACCACCATCCTCGTCGATCATCAGACGGCAGCCTATGCGGCCCTGCGCAAAGGCGTGCTCGAGTACGACCGCCGTCATGGCTACCGCGGCCCGGAGGCCTACGCCGAAGTGCCGGTCGGCGCCACCGAAGAAACTCTCGAAGAAGCGCTGCATGAACACGCCGACAGCGACGACATCCGCGCCGCCATCGTTACCGAGGCTACTCCCAAGCGCGTCAAGGCCTATCGGCGCGGTGGTGAATGGATCGAAATTACCGATGCCGCCGGCCTTAAATTCGTTGCCGAAGCCCTGACCGACAAAGCCGGCCCCAACTTGCGCATCCGCCGGGGGGCCATTGTCCGCGTGCAGCCCGACGACAAAAAACGCTGGTTCATCACCCAGTTGCCGGCGGTCGAATCCACGCTGGTGTCCGCGGATCCCAAGGACGGCGCGATCCGCGCGCTGGTCGGCGGATTTGATTTCAACCGCACGCAATACAACCACGCCACCCAGGCGGTGCGCCAGCCCGGATCGAGTTTCAAGCCGTTTATCTACTCGGCCGCGCTGGAAAAAGGCTTTACGCCTTCCACCATCATCAACGACGAGCCGCTGCAATTCACCGCCACGCAAACCGGCGGGCAGGCGTGGGACCCGAAAAATTACGACGGCAAATACGACGGCCCGATGCCCATGCGCAACGCGCTGATGCGCTCGAAAAACCTGGTGTCGATCCGCATTCTGCAAGCCATCGGCACGAACTACGCGCAGGACTACATCACCAAATTCGGCTTCGAGGCCAAGCTGCATCCGCCGTATCTCACCATGGCGCTCGGCGCCGGCAACGTCACGCCGATGCAAATGGTCGGCGGCTACTCGGTGTTCGCCAACGGCGGCTATAGAGTCAAGCCCTACTTCATACAACGCATCGAAGACGGACGCGGCGCCGTGTTGTTTGAAGCAAAACCCGCGCGCGCCAATGAAACCGCTGAAAGGGTGATTGACGCGCGTAATGCCTACATCATGACCAGCATGATGCGCGATGTAGTGCGCGGCGGCACGGCTGCGTCAGCGATGAAACTCGGTCGCGGCGACCTTGGCGGCAAGACCGGCACCACCAACGATTTTCTCGACGCGTGGTTTGCCGGCTACAACGCCGGATTGGTCGGCGTGGTGTGGGTCGGCTTCGACCAGCCGCAAACGCTGGGCCGCAACGAAACCGGCGGCGGCGTGGCGCTGCCGATCTGGATCAATTACATGGCCGTGGTGCTCAAAGGCGTGGCGGAACAACCACTGGAAGCGCCGCAGGGCCTGCAAACCGCCGGCGGCGAGGTGTACTACCAGGAATATGCGCCACGCAGCGAGGGCGAACCCGGCGGCGATGCCGCGCCCGCACTGCCAGATGCGGCACGCAACCAATTGTTTTAAAACAATAATGTCTCGCGGCTCGCAGCGTAATGAGGAGCGCACGCGCACGAACGAACGTGTGCGCAATGACGAACGCACCCGTATTGCCCGCCTCGCGGCGCGCATCATGGTGGAAGACGGCGTTGAAGACTACGCGCTGGCGAAGAAAAAAGCCGCGCGCCAAGCCGGCGTTGCCGACACGCGCCACTTGCCCGGCAACGACGAAATCGACGACGCACTCAAAAGCTACCAACAGACGTTTCACGCCGATGACCAGCGCGACCGCTTGCAGGAACTGCGTGAAAAAGCCGTGCGCGCTATGGAGGAACTCGCGCAATTCAACCCACATCTGTGCGGCTCCGTGCTCTCCGGCAGCGCCGGCAAATACGCCGACATCCATCTTCAGTTGTTCACCGACGATGCCAAGGCGGTGGAGTTATTTCTCATTGGTCGCGGCATCGATTACAAGCCGGGGCAGACCGCGCTCTACAGTGGTGATGCGCGCATCATCGTGCCGTTGTTTACGATGAACGACGAGGGCACCGACATTGAAATCGCCGTGCTGTCACTGCGCGATGCGCGCGTGCCGCTTAAAACGTCGCTGGCGGGGAAGGCTATCGAGCGGGCAAAGATTGCGACCGTAGAGGAATTGCTGTCGCAAATCTAAGCGGCACGCCTCAACCACCGCGCCGCATCCACCGCAAAGTAAGTCAGTATCCCATCCGCCCCCGCGCGCCGAAACGCCAGCAGCGCTTCCATCACGCAGCGCTGTTCGTCCAGCCAACCGTTGATCGAAGCCGCCTTCAACATCGCGTATTCGCCGCTGACCTGATACACATACGTCGGCACGCGGAATTCGTCTTTCACGCGGCGCACGATGTCGAGGTACGGCATGCCGGGTTTGACCATTACCATGTCCGCGCCTTCTTCGAGATCGAGTGCTACTTCGCGCAGCGCCTCGTCGCTGTTGGCAGGATCCATCTGATAGGTGTACTTGTTGCTGCCGCCCAGCGTTTTGCTGGAGCCTACCGCATCACGAAACGGGCCGTAAAAACCCGAGGCGTATTTCGCCGCGTACGACAATATGCGCGTGTGGATGAAATCTTTCGCATCGAGTGCCGCGCGTATCGCGCCGATGCGGCCATCCATCATGTCCGACGGCGCCACGATATCCACGCCCGCGCCCGCGCACACCAGCGCCTGCTGTTGCAGCACGCTGACGGTTTTGTCGTTGAGCACATAACCACGGCTATCGAGCACGCCGTCGTGGCCGTGCGTGGTATACGGGTCTAGCGCGGCATCGGTGATCACGCCCAACTCAGGAAACCGTTTTTTCAGCGCCGCTACCGCGCGCGGCACTAAGCCTTTTGGATTCACCGCTTCGCGGCCATCGGCGGTTTTCAATTTCGACTCTACCGCCGGAAACAACGCCATCGCCGGTATGCCAAGCTTCACACATTCTTCGGCGCGCGCGAGCAGCTTGTCGATGGTGTAGCGCTCGACGCCGGGCATGGAATCGATTTTCTGCGTGCGGTTTTTGCCGTCGATGATGAACACCGGATAAATCAGGTTGTCCACCGTCAAACGGTTCTCGCGCATCAGCCGCCGCGAGAAATCATCGCGGCGCATACGGCGCATGCGGCGCTGGGGGAAGGCACCTAACGATTGCTTACTCATAAGATGATGATTGCAGAGAGAAAATAAATTGGGAACGCATTTGGGAACTCCGGGCGATTATAAGCGTCTTAAGAATAGACGCGTTTTACGTCTCCCGCTTCACCTCCCTGAGCGGGCGCCTTATTTCGGATTACATCCAAATAATGGCATTTTCACCCCCGGTTTACTCCCCTTTACCGGGGGTTTTTTCTGTACGCTATTCCGGTGATTCAGTCGGTACGGATTCCGTCGGCGCATCCAGCCAGCCTGCAACCACAGAATTTGCCTCGGCCACGCCGCGATTCGCCGTGGCCGAAAAAAGCTGCACGGTGCAATTAGCGTAACCGCGTGCCAACTCGCCCTTCACCTTGCGCAATATCGCCATCGATTCGCTTTGCGTCAGCTTGTCGGCCTTGGTCAGCAGCACATGGATCGGTCGCCGGGTGGGCGAAAACCACGCGATCAGTTGTGCATCCAGCGGCTTGATGCCGTGACGGGAATCCGCCAAAATAATCAATCCAAACAATGATTTACGGTTTGTCAGGTAAGCGCTTATTAACTCCCCCCAGTATTCCCGTTCGGTCTTCGCAACCTTGGCGTAACCGTAGCCCGGCAAATCCACCCAGCGGCGGTTTTTACCGGCGCTGAAAAAATTGATGGTTTGTGTGCGCCCCGGCGTTTTGCTCACAAACGCAAGCTTGTGGCGCGCTGCCAACGCGTTGATGGCGCTGGATTTTCCCGCGTTGGAGCGGCCGGCGAAAGCGACCTCGCGGCCCGTATCCGGCCACATTTCCTCCATGCGATGCGCGGAGGCGAGAAATTCGACGGCGGGATGGGTCATGGCATAGTCATCGCGTAGGGGCCTAGGTCATTGTAAATGCGCCCAATTCTGGCGCGAAAATAGCCGTGTACTATACAATACGGCGCTTCTTATACCCTGTCTCGTGCCTTTCGGAGCTTTCATGAAATTCCGCCTGATTCTGGCGACTGTCGCCTGCGCCACCGTTGCCACCCTTTCTGCCTACGCACCCACGCTGCTTGCGCAATCCGTCATCAAGGGCGATGCGGCCAAGGGTCAGGAAATCGTCGGCAAAGTGTGCGCGGCCTGCCACGGCCCGGACGGCAACAGCCCATTGTCCGTCAATCCCAGTCTCGCCGGCCAGCATGCCGAGTATATCTACAAGCAGCTCGGCAACTTCAAATCGAAAGACGGCAAGCCCGCCGAACGCAACAACCCCATCATGGCCGGGAACGTCGCGGGCCTGAGCGACGACGATATGAAAAACGTCGCGGTGTTTTACGCGGGCCAAACACCGCGTCCGCGCACGGCGCGCGATGCGGAATTAGTAAAGCAAGGCCAACAGATCTATCGCGGCGGCATCGCCGCCAAAAGCGTGGCCGCCTGCGCGTCGTGTCATTCGCCGAACGGCGCGGGGTTGCCCGCGCAGTTTCCGCGCGTTGCCGGTCAGCATGCCGAATACACGGCGGCGCAACTTAAGGCCTTTCGCACAGGCGAGCGCAAGAACGATCTGAACACCATGATGCGCACCGTCGCCGGCAAACTGTCGGATCGCGAAATCGCAGCGGTGTCGGAATATATCGCCGGCTTGCGTTGATTGTAATTATTTGTTTTTAAACAAATAATTATAGGGCGACAAAAGCCTTATCCGCGGCTGTGATGGTCTTTTCAATGTCGGCCGCACTGTGCGCCGACGACACAAACCCCGCTTCGTAGGCAGACGGCGCGAGATATACACCTTCCGCCAGCATGGTGTGAAAAAAAGCGTTGAAGCGTTCCTTGTCGCACTGCATGACCTCGGCGTACGTCTGCGGCACGGTCTCGCGAAAATACAAACCGAACATGCCGCCGACGTGCTGCGCCGAAAACGCGATGCGGCGCGCTGCCGCAGCTTCACTCAGGCCTTTGCACAGCGCGTAGGCCGTCGCGGAGAGCTTGTCGTAGAAGCCCGCAGCCTGTATCAGCGTTAACGTAGCAAGCCCGGCGGCCACCGCCACCGGATTCCCCGACAGCGTGCCGGCCTGATACACCGGGCCCAACGGCGCCACGCATTGCATGATGTCGCGCCGCCCGCCGAACGCGCCCACCGGCATGCCGCCGCCGATCACTTTGCCGAGCGTGGTCATGTCGGGTTTGATATCGTAGAGCGCCTGCGCGCCGCCGAGCGCGACTCTGAAGCCCGTCATCACTTCGTCGAATATCAGCACCGCGCCGTACTGCGTGCATAACTCGCGAAGCAACGACAGGAAACCTGCTTTGGGCGCAATCAAATTGGCATTGCCCACCACCGGCTCCACGATCACGGCGGCAATCTCGCCGCCCTCGCGCGCGAAGGCCGCGTTCAACCCGGCCTCGTCGTTGAAATCGAGCACCAGTGTGTGCGCCGCGGTTTCCGGCGGCACGCCCGCCGACGACGGTTGGCCGAACGTCAGCGCACCCGACCCGGCTTTCACCAGCAGCGCATCGGCGTGACCGTGATAACAACCCTCGAACTTGATAATTTTTGAGCGCCCGGTGAATCCGCGTGCGACTCGAATCGCGCTCATCGTCGCCTCGGTGCCGGAACTGACGAGGCGCACCTGTTCCATCGACGGCACCAGCTTTATCAGCAGACTCGCCATCTCAAGTTCGGCTTCGGTGGGTGCGCCAAACGACAAGCCGCGCTCGGCGACCTGTTGCACCGACTTCACCACGTCGGGATGCGCGTGGCCGACGATCAGCGGCCCCCACGAGCCGACATAATCGATGTAGACGTTGCCGTCGGCATCCCAAATCTGCGAGCCGCGTCCGCGCTTGATGAACGGCGGCGTGCCGCCCACCGAGCGAAACGCGCGCACCGGCGAATTGACGCCGCCGGGAATGATCAATTGCGCGTGATTAAACAGTTTTTGGCTTTGTTTCATGGCGGGTTACCAAACAACGCATTGAATTTTGTTGCAGCCAGCGTAACATCCGGCGCGCCGAACAACGCCGTGATAACCGCAACACTGTCCGCGCCCGCAGAAATCAGCAGCGGGGCATTGTCCAACGTGATGCCGCCGATGGCCACCACTGGCACCTTGAATTTTTGCTTCGCCTCGGTCAGCAACGACGGCGATGAACGCACCACGCCGGGCTTCACGGTGGAGACATAAAAACTGCCGAAGGCGATGTGATCCGCGCCTTGCGCGATCGCGCGTTGCGCTTTTTCCAGACTGCGATAACACGATGCGCCAAGCCGCTTGTTCGGCCCCAGCCGTGCCCGCGCCGCCGCCAGCGAACCGTCTTCGCCGCCCAGATGCAGGCCGCCGGCATCCACCGCCAACGCCAGTTCCAGATCGTCGTTGATGATCAGCGTCGCGTCGAACTCGCGGCACAACGCGCACAATGCCGTTGCCTGCCGAAGCCGCAGCGCGGCATTCGCGATCTTGTTGCGATATTGCAGGATACGCATGCCGCCCGCGAGCGCGCCGCGCACCCATGACGTAAGCCGCGCGCTGTCTGCTTCGTCCGGCGTTACACCATACAAGCCGCGCAGGGGTTTCATGTGGCGTCTTTTCCGGCGCCGTCATCTTGCGCTGGCGGTTCATCTTCGCGCGCCCAGAACAGCCGGTCGGGAATATGCTGTCCCATGCCGGCGCGAAATCCGGACTTGAGCGTTTGCCAGGTGTATTCCTGCGCGTCTTTCACGGCTTCGATCATGGGCAGCCCGTTGGCGATGGTGGCGGCGAGGGCCGACGCCAGCGTGCAACCCGAACCGTGATACTGGCCCGGCAGGCGCGGCCACGATTCACTGCTGACGACGCCGGATTCGTCATACAGGGTGTTCACCACTTGCAGCGTGTTTTCATGCGTGCCGGTGATCAGCACGTACTCACAACCGAGAGCGATAATGCGTTTCGCGCACTCCGCCAGATCGGGATCATCCTTGTCGTCGCGCTCGTCCATGGCCAGCCGGCGCGCCTCGAGACTGTTGGGCGTGATGATCGTGGTCTGCGGAATCAACAATTCGCGCATCGCCGCGACGATGTCTTCATTCGCCAACTCATCGCCGCGTCCCGAGGCAAACACCGGATCGAGGATCAGCGGAATATCCGGATAATCCGACACCACCTCGGCAATCGCGGTGACGTTATCCACGCTGCCGATGACGCCGATTTTGAACGCCGCCACCGGCATGTCTTCGAGCACGCAGCGCGCCTGATCGGCGATCCAGTCGGCGTCGAGTGCCATGATGTCATCCACGCCCATCGTATCCTGCACCGTGATCGCGGTGATTGCCGACAACGGATGGCAACCCATGCTGGCGAGCGTGAGGATGTCCGCTTGCATGCCCGCGCCGCCGGTGGGATCGGTGGCGGAAAAAACCAGAACAATAGGCGGCGCTTCGGGCATCAAGGCAATCAGAAAGCAGGACGGGGACAGCGGCGGAAACAGCGGACGGAATCGATTAAAATCCGATTCTAGCGCAATTCGTAATTTAACCCGATTTCAACCCGTCCTCCTCATGACCAACGAAGCACCGAAGAACGTAACTGAGTACAAATCCTGGATGTGCCTCATCTGCGGCTGGATTTACAGCGAAGCAGCTGGTCTGCCCGACGAAGGCATTGCGCCCGGCACCCGATGGGAAGACGTGCCGATGAACTGGACGTGTCCGGAATGCGGCGCGCGCAAGGACGATTTCGAGATGGTGCAGGTATAACCGGAGAACTGAACATGAGAATGCTGCACACCATGATCCGCGTCGGCAACCTGCAACGCTCGATTGATTTTTACACGCAGGTGCTGGGCATGAAGTTGTTGCGTCAATCCGAGTATCCGACGGGACGTTTCACCAACACCTTCGTGGGTTACGACGACGAATCCAGAACCTCGGTGCTGGAACTGACCTACAACTGGGACACGAAATCCTACGACCTGGGCAACGGCTACGGTCATGTCGCGATTGAAGTCGATGACGCCTGCAAAACCTGCGAAGAAGTCAAAAAACGCGGCGGCAAAGTCACGCGCGAACCGGGGCCGATGAAACACGGCACCACCGTGATCGCCTTTGTCGAAGACCCGGACGGCTACAAGATCGAGTTTGTGCAGCGGAAGCAAGCCTAAAATCTGCGGCTAAGACGTTTGTTGTTGTGCCAACCGTTTCGTAATTCGCACGAAATCACTGACCGCCAGCGTCTCCGCGCGCGCGCGCGGATCGATATTCAGCGCTTCAAAGTCCGCCAGTTCCAAAACATTACGCAGGGTGTTGCGCAAAGTTTTGCGTTTTTGAGAAAACGCGGTGGTGACAATGCGTGCGAACAACGCTTCGTCTGCCGCCGTCAATTCATGCTTGGCACGCGGCAGCATGCGGATCACAGCGGACTCCACTTTCGGTTGCGGATAAAACGCCTCGGGCCCTACGTCCAGCACTTTCTCCATCTCGAAACGGTATTGCAGCGCCACCGACAGGCGACCGTACGCCGACGTGTCGGGGGCTGCGACCATGCGTTCCACCACTTCTTTTTGCAGCATGGCGTGAATGTCGCGCACGCAATCGATTTGCGCGGCAAGATGAAACAGCAGCGGCGTTGAAATGTTATAGGGCAGGTTGCCGACGACCCGAAGGTTCGCGCCCAGCGAAGCAAAGTCGAATTTCAGCGCGTCGCCTTCGTGGATCACCACGTTGCCGTCCGCGTGTTTCTCGCGCAAGGTCTTGACGATATCGCGATCGAGTTCGATCACGTGTAATTGCTTCAACGCCCTGGCCAGCGGGTTGGTCAGCGCCCCCAAACCCGGCCCGATTTCCACCATCAAATCATCGGCTTGCGGCCCGATGGCATGCACAATATCGTCTATAACATCTTGTTTTTGAAGGAAATTCTGTCCGAAGCGCTTACGTGGCTTATGCGGTTGGTGGCCCATATCACGCTCGGCGGGATCAGGCGCGGTTGCGCGCGCTAGCTGCGTTGGCCAATTCGATGGCGAGTTTCACCGCTTCAATCAGGCTGCCCGCGTCGGCCTTGCCGCTGTCGGCGATGTCCAGCGCAGTGCCGTGATCCACCGAGGTGCGAATAATCGGCAGCCCCAGCGTGACATTCACACCCGCGCCGAAACTCGCATACTTGAGCACCGGCAAACCCTGATCGTGATACATCGCCAGCACCGCGTCGTACTGTTTCAGGCGTTCGGGATTAAACAATGTGTCGGCAGGCAACGAATCGGAAAGATTCAAACCGGCGCCGCGTAGTTCATGAATCACCGGCGTAATGACATCGATTTCCTCCCGCCCCAAGTGGCCCGATTCTCCGGCATGCGGATTTAGCCCCGCAACCGCGATACGCGGCGCGGCGATGCCGAAGTGCTGCTGCAAATCGTGATGCAGCACGTGCAGTGTCTGCGCGAGGCTTGCGCGGGTAATGTGTGCCGCCACGTCTTTAAGCGCCAGATGCGTGGTGGCGAGCGCAACGCGCATGCCGCCGCCCGCCAGCATCATCACCACATGCGGCGCGTGCGTGCGCGCCTGCAAAAATTCCGTGTGGCCGGTAAAGGCAATGCCGGCGTCGTTGATCACGCCTTTATGCACCGGCGCGGTGGCCATGGCATCGAACAGACCGTCGCTGCAACCGTCGCAGGCAACGCCCAACATGCGCAGCACATAACCGCTGTTGCGGGCATCGAGTTTTCCGGCGACTGATGGAACGGTGAGCGGCAAATGCAGCACGCT
>CAMDDY010000136.1 GCA_945893125.1 Bordetella parapertussis | reverse complement strand
CATGGCGCCGAACGCCAGCGAGGCACTGCTGCGGCGGCTTTATGACCACAGCACGCAGAATGCCGAATTGCAGTATCACCATCAATGGCGCAATGGCGACTTCGTTATTTGGGACAACCGGGCTACCTTGCATGCCGCAACTGCAGACTATGCGGCGCATGAAAAACGTCTGCTTTACCGCACCATGCTCACAGGCACGGCAACGCATTGATCCATTCCATAGGGGGAGCCCCACATGAGCCGTTTTTCACGTCACCTGCTGTGCAGCGCCGTACTGGCCGCGTTACCCGCCGCGGCACTTGCCCAGGGCGCGTATCCCAGTAAGCCGGTACGCCTGATCGTTGCTTTCGCCCCCGGTGGCTTGATCGATAGTACGGGGCGGCTGGTGGGGCAGGCGCTCACCGAGCGCATGGGACAGCCCTTTCTGGTCGAGAACCGTACCGGCGCCACCGGCACCATAGCCGCCGAACTGGTAGCTCGCGCCGCGCCCGACGGTCACACGCTGTTCGTGGCGAATCCGCCCACCAACGTGGTGGCGCCGCATCTGTATGCCAAGGTGGGTTACGACCCGCTCAAGGATTTTGCCGCCGTCGTGCGCATGGTGCATAACCCGCTGCTGGTCGTGGTGCATCCCTCGCTGCCCGTCAAATCGGTCGGCGATCTGATCGCGCTCGCCAAGGCCAAACCGGCGCAGCTTAATTTCGCCACCGGCGGCATAGGTTCCACGCCGCATCTGACGATGGAGTTGTTCAAGCGCATGGCGAAAATCGACACCATGGCCATCCATTACAAGGGCGAAGGCGCGGCACTCGTTGAAGCCATCGGCGGGCATGTGCATTTCATGGCGGTCAGCATCTCGGTGCTGCTGCCGTACGTGCGCGCCGGAAAGTTGCGCGGCATCGCCGTCACCAGCACCAAGCGCTCGACGCTGGCGCCGGAGTTTCCGACGGTTGCCGAAACCGGATTGCGCGGTTTCGATACCAACACCTGGGCCGGCATCGTGGCCCCCGCGGCGACGCCGCGAGAGATCATCCTGCGGCTCAACAGCGAGATAGTGCAGTGGCTCTCCCAGCCCAACACCAAGGCGCAACTCGTCAAGATGGGCCTGGAGATCGTCGCCGACACGCCCGAACAGTTCTCGGCATTTTTGAAAGATGAATACGCCAAGTGGGGCATCATCGTCAAGGATTTGAATCTGCGTGCCGAGTGAGTCAGGACGCTAACACACGAGCGAAGACGCCAACGGCAACGACGCACCGCGCAGCGTATTGATCGCGCGCGCGGCGTCATCCATGGTTTTTAACGTGCCGGTATCGACCGGCAATGCCTGCGCGCGTTGCACGCGAAAACGCCGTTCGGCGTCGCCCGGCACTTCGATCGGCGCATTCGCGTCAGTGCGTTGCGCGGATTGCACGTAATCAATGAACGCCTTCGTTTCCTGCTCGAAATGTTCGCCCGCGCCGAAACGCGCGGGGTCGAACACGATGGCGAGCATGTTGTTGTAAAGGCCCGGTATGCGCAGGCGGCTGGGCTGCGGCGTGACACCGCCGAACAGCGCGCTGCCCAGCAAATCACACACCATCGCCAACGCATAACCCTTGTGACCGGCGGCGGTGAGCAACGCGCCGAGCGGCTCTTCATACATCACGGCGGGGTTGATTGTCGGTTTGCCCCGATGATCGATCAGCGTGCCCGCGGGCGCGGGGCCTTTGCGGTTGTAGGCCACGCGCACCTTACCCACCGCGATGGCGCTGGTGGCGAAATCGAGCAATATCGGCGGCGCATCGCGGCGCGGCAGGCCGATGGTGAGCGGATTGGTACCGAAGCGGCTTTGGCTGCCGCCGTGGGGTGCGACCAGCGGGCGGCTTACCACGTTGGTGAAATGAATCGACGCGAGGCCCGCGGCTATCGCCTGCTCGGCCCAGTGGCCGACGCGACCGAGGTGATGCGTGTTCTTCAGACCCACGATCACCACGCCGTGCTTCTTGGCGCGTTCGATGGCAAGCTGCATGGTCTGATACGCCATAGACTGGCCGATGCCGCGATTGCCGTCCACCACGAGCAGCGTATCCGTATCGGTGATGATCGACAGCTTCTGATTCAGTTGCAGTTCGTTCGCCTGCAGCGAACGCACGTACGGCGCCACCATGCCCACGCCGTGCGAATCGTGCCCGGCGAGATTCGCGCCGAGCAGATGATCCGCGGTGAGTTGCGCTTCGTGCTCGCTGCTGCCGGCGGCGCGCCATAGGTTGAAGAGCCACTGGCGGGTTTGTTCGGTGGGTAGTTGTACGTCGGATTCCAAGTAAGTGCTCCTTTGTCGGTGGCGGCGCGTTTGATTGTGATGGGTACTGGCCCATGGCCGTAACCCATCACAACGCAAAGTATGAATTACAACCGCAGCAACTTTGCCGCATTCCCATGCAGAATTTTCTGCAAATCCGCGGTCGGCAAACTTAGCGATTCCACCAGTGCATTCGGATACTCCACATCCATCTTGGCATAGTTATCGGTGCCGATCACCACGCGGTCCGCGCCGACGAGTTCGATCATGAAGCGCAGGGTTTCGGGGTAGTAGGCCAGCGTGTCATAGTGAAATCGGCGAATGTAATCGCGCATCGACCCCTTCAATTTCGATGCTGCTTCGACCGCCCCTTTTTTGATGCTGTGCTCCACGCGGCCCGCGATGTAGGGAAAGCAGCCGCCTGAGTGCGGCAGCACGATATCGAGCTTGGGGTATTTGTCGAGGTAGCCGCTGTAGATAAATTTGACGGCAAGCGTCGCGGTCTCGAAGGGGAAGCCCAGCGTGTTGTAAATGAAGTTCGCGCCGGCGAGACGCTCACGCCCGCCGTAATGATTGGGTTCGCCGTCGAGCGGATGAAACAACAGCGGCAGGCCCAATTCTTCGCAGCGTGCGACGATCGGCTCATACGCAGGCGTAAACAAATAGTCGATGCCCTCGACCGAGTTGGGCAAATGCATCGCGCGCATGCCCGGCTTGCCGGCCACGCGATCCATTTCACGCAGCGCGGCCTTCGGATCGCGCATGGGAATCGCGGCGGCGGCGACAAAACGGTCGGGGTGCGCCTGATGCGCTTCAACAGCGGCGTCGTTGACGATGCGCGCGAGCTTGTCCGCCGCGTCGAGCGTGGCCCATTGCCACGGCATGCCGCCGGACAAACTCAGCACATGCATTTTGACGTTGCGCGAGTCCATCCACTTGATGCGCGCTTCAAGGTCGTACATCAGCGGACTGGGCACGCCGCTGGCAATTTTGCCGCCCTGTTGTTCGGCGTATTGCATGTAAGGCTGCGGCGACCAGTGCGCGTGGGCGTCGATGGAGCCTTGGGTGGTGGTGTTTTGCGTCATGACATGTGGCCGGGAAGTGTACGGATGATGTGCGCGCGAGGGTACCACTGCATCGCGTGACGCGTCGAACGGCGCACGCGCATGGGCCATAAGCTGTGAGAGATAAAAATTAATAAAAATAACAGGTTATTGTAAATCGACCGTTTACCTCGCTTGGTCTTGGCGTACTAGGTGTGCGTGCCCGTTTGAAAAAGCTTTGTAAATTCGTGCATAAAATCACACAACAAGGTAAAAAAACTCAAATAAATCAAAGGCTAATAGGGTTTATCCAAAGCGGGTTTGATATGATCCGCGAGTGTAAATAATTGAGTTGGAAAGTGCCGTGCAAATGAAAAAAACCTCCAGTAAAAGTGCGGGGCGGTATTTCGCGCCGCAGCCCATAGCGCACGCTGTGGCGTGGGCCATGATGGCGGGCGCATCGCCCCTGTGGGCCGGCCCTGCGGGAGAGCAAGTCGTCGCGGGTCAGGCCACGGTCAGCCGCAGCGGCAGCAACACGCTCATCACCCAGGGCACCGAGCGTGCCGCCATCAACTGGCAAAACTTCAACATCGGCGCGACCGAGTCGGTGCGCTTTGCCCAGCCGTCTGCGTCCAGTATCGCGCTCAATCGCGTGCTGGGACAAAACCCCACTGAAATTCTCGGATCGCTTTCCGCGAATGGGCAGGTATTTTTGCTCAACCCCAACGGCGTCTTGTTCGGGCAGGGCGCGCAAGTCAATGTCGGCGGCCTGGTGGCTTCCACGCTGAGCCTGAGCAATGAAGACTTCATGGCGGGCCGCTACCGTTTTGTGAAAGAGGGCAATGCAGGCGAAGTGCGCAATGCCGGCGAGATCATCGCCAATGGCGGCTACGTCGCATTGATCGGTCCGCAGGTCAGGAACGAAGGCACGATCACCGCTACCAACGGCAGTGTGGCGCTCGCTGCGGGCGACCAGGTCACGCTCAATCTAAACGGCAACAAACTGATTGGGCTTGCCGTGGGTCAGGGCGCGCTCAATGCGTTGGCTGATAATAAGGGTTTGATCAAAGCCGATGGCGGCCAAGTGATCCTGACTGCGAAAGCAGCGGATCAACTGATTAAATCCGTTGTCAACAACGACGGCATCATCGAAGCCGGCACCTTGAACAACGTCAACGGCGTGATTCGCCTGGAGGCCGATAACGTCAATCTGGGTTCAGGGTCGGTACTGGCGGCGAATGGCGCGCGCGGCGGTGACATTACCGCGCAGGCGCGTGACGGCACGCTGCTCGCGGATGGGCGTATTGAAGCCGTGGGCAGCGAAACCACTGGTGGCACAGTGAAGTTGCTGGGACATCAAGTGGGATTGATCAACGCTGTGAGCGTGGATGCATCGGGAAACACCGGCGGCGGCACGGTGCTGGTGGGTGGTGACTATCAGGGTAAAAACGCGGAAGTTCAAAACGCCTGGTATACCTATGCCAGTCCGGGTTCACGTATCAATGTGGATGCCGTTTCCAACGGCAACGGCGGCAAGGCCGTTCTGTGGGCCGATAACACCACGCGCTTTTACGGCGCTATCAGCGCGCGTGGCGGCGCGACCGGCGGTGATGGCGGTTTTGTCGAGGTGTCAGGCAAGGACACACTCGTATTCAAAGGCAGCGTCGACACGCGCGCGCCGCACGGCAATACCGGCATGCTTTTGCTGGATCCGGCGAATATTACGATTTCCAATGGCTCCGGCGATAGTACGGCCGATGGCGATGCTTTGACCACATCATTCTCCGGTGCGCCATCTGGCGTAATCGGTACCGTGGCCGCAGGCGACAATCCCGCCGGCGGAACCCTGACTCTATTCGAGACGGAGCTCGAAGGCATATCGTCAACGACGAATATTTCGCTCGCGGCAAGCGCCACGATCACGATCAGCAACCTCGCCGACAACAACCTGAATCTTGCACAAACTGCGGGCCGCTCGGTGTCGTTCAATTCCGCGACGTTCACGATGACGGCGGGCGATACCATTACCACGGTGGGTGGCGCGCTGAATATCACCACAACCGGCGCGGCCACCATTGGCGCATTGAGTACCGGTGGCGGCGCCATTGCTGTCAATGTGGGCGCTGCGTCTACCGCATCCGGGGTGATCAGTGGCGCAGGCTCGTTGACCAAATCGGGAGCGGGAACGCTAACGCTGTCCGGCGCCAATACCTATACCGGCACCACTACAGTGACCGCAGGTACGCTTGCGTTGGGCGCAAATAACGTATTGTCTGATTCAACCAGTGTCGTGGTTAACGGCGGCACGTTCGACATCGCCACCAGATCCGATACAGTGGCAGGAGTGCAGTTGGTGTCCGGATCCATAACCGGTACCACAGGCGTACTCACTTCAAGCAGCACCTACGATTTGCGGTCGGGCACGGTCAGTGCCCGGCTTGCCGGCGCCGCAGGCCTGAATAAGACCACCACCGGCACCGTCACGCTGAGTGGAACCGGCACCAATACCTATACCGGGACGACCTCGGTGCAGGCGGGTGTCCTGGTGCTTGCCAAGGCAACCGCGCTGGGCGCGACGACTGCGGGCACGTCGGAAACCACGGTAACTTCTGGCGCAGCGGTACAAATCCAGGGGGGCATATCGGTCGCGGAGCTGATCACCTTGAACGGCACGGGCGTCGCCAATGATGGCGCGCTGCGCAGCACCAGCGGCGCCAACACCTGGACCGGCGCGGTGGCGCTGGGTGCCGGCGGGTCGCGTATCAATACCGACGCGGGAACGCTGGTCATGTCGGGCGCGGGCAACATCAGCGGCGCCTCACAGCCGTTGACTGTCGGTGGCGCTGGCAATACGACGATCTCGAAAATAATCTCGGCTGGTGCGGTCACCAAGGATGGCGCGGGAACGTTCATTCTCTCCGGCGTAAACACGTACTCCGGATCGACGACCGTTACAGCGGGCACGTTGCAATTGGGCGCGAACAACACGCTGCCCGACACCACCAGTGTCGTGGTCAACGGTGGGACCTTGAGTGTTAACACGCGCACGGATACCGTTGCCGGCGTGCAACTGGTATCCGGTTCGATTACCGGTACGACGGGCGTGCTAACGTCCACCTCGGACTACGATCTGCAATCCGGCACGGTTACGGCGGCGCTGGCAGGCGCTGTTAGTTTGAACAAATCAACATCGGGAACCGTCACTTTGGGCGGTACCACCGCGAACAGTTACACCGGAGCGACCAATATCAATGGCGGAACACTAAGTGTTACCGGCGGTCTGGCCATTCCCAATGCATCAGCGGTCAATCTTGCCAACGTATCCGGTGCGATTCTTAATCTTGCCGCAAGTGAGACGATTGGAAACCTTGCTTGAGGCGGCGTCACGGGCGGCAATATCACTCTGGGGGCCAACACGCTGACAGTTACGGAAAGCGGATCCACCGCGTATGGCGGCGCGATCAGCGGCACGGGCGCACTGACCAAGACCGGCGCGGGCACACTCACGCTAACCGGTGCGAACACATATGCCGGCACGACCACGATCAGCGCGGGCAGTCTGCAGATTGGTGGCGGCGGTGTTTCGGGGACGCTCGGTACTGGCGGCGTGACAAACAATGCGGCGTTGTCATTCAATCGTTCAGATGCGATTACCGTATCAAACGTCATCAGCGGCACGGGCACGTTAACGCAAGCAGGCTCCGGGAGCGTCACCCTGGCGGGCGCAAACAGTTATGCCGGACTCACCACCGTAAGCGCCGGCACGCTGGCTGTTGGCAACGCAACCGCGCTTGGCACGACTGCGGCGGGCACCACGGTTGCGAGCGGCGCAACGCTTGATTTGCAAAACGTGGCCGTGGGCGCGGAGGCGGTAACCCTGAATGGCGGCACGCTCGCCGCGTCAACCGGCACATCGAGCCTTGGCGGCGGCGTGACGCTGGGTGCGAACAGCACTGTCAACATCGGCGGCGCGCAACTTACGCTGTCGGGTGTGATCACGGATGGCGCCGGTACCTTCGGCCTGACCAAGAACGGTACGGGAACGTTGATTCTGGCGAACGCCAATACCTACGATGGCGTGACCACGGTTAATCAAGGCACGCTGGCGATTTCCAATGCTGCGGGTCTGGGTTCGGTTACGGGCGGCGCCTTGGTTGCCAGCGGCGCAACCCTCGATCTGCGAAACGTCGCGGTGGGCGCGGAAACTATCACTTTGAATGGCGGCACGCTGGCGACTTCCACTGGAACCTCCAGCCTGAGTGGCGGTGTTACGCTCGGTGCGAACAGCTTTGTCGCTGTTGCCGGCACACAGTTGACGCTATCCGGAATCGTCTCGGGTGCGAACGGCCTCACCAAATCCGGCACGGGCACGCTCACGCTCTCCGGCGCCAACACCTACAGCGGCACGACCACCATCAACGCCGGTACGCTGGCACTCAGTGGCGGCAGCGCCATTGCCGACACCGGCGCCGTAGACCTCGCGGTTTCGGGCGCGAGCCTTGTGCTCAACAACAATGAAACCATCGGTTCTCTTTCGGGTGTTGCCGGCGCCACGGTGGCGCTCGGGGCGAACACGTTGACCACGGGGGATGCGGGCAACACCGCGTACGCGGGCGTGATCGGGGGCACGGGCGGACTCATAAAGCAGGGTATCGGCTCATTCACATTGAGCGGGACGAATACCTACACGGGAACCACCGCCATCAGCGCCGGCACACTGGCTGCCGCCAACGCCGCGGCGCTGGGCGGTACCGGTGGCGGCACGACGGTGCAGACCGGCGCGACACTGGACGTCAATAACGTCACGCTGGCCGCCGAACCGATTACGATCAATGGCGCGGGCGTCGGCGGCGGGGGCGCGCTGACCGGTACCGGCACGGCATCGATTTCCGGCGCGGTGACGCAAGGCAGTAACAGCACCATCGGTACTACGGTCGGCGGCTCGTCGTTGACGTTGACTGGCGTCGTCAACGCCGCCGGCTTCACCACGGACATACGCGGCGCGGGAGACGTTACCGCAACCAATGCCGGCAATGATTTTAGTTCGGTTACAGTGACCAACGCCGGCAACGTATCACTGCGCGATGGCAGCGCCATCAGTTTGGGCACTTCCAGTCTCACGGGAAATCTCACCGTGCAGGCGGCAGGCAACGTTACCGTTGCCGGCGCTATCAATGCCGGCGGCGCCACGGACGCGATTACGCTGGCAGGCGCCAACTTCATCAACACCTTCGGCGCAGGCGCGCTGACAACGACCAATCCGGGCGCGACGGATCGCTGGCTGGTGTACGCCGGCACGCACACCGGCAATACGTTTGGCGGTTTGCTTAGTGGTAATCAAGCCGTCTGGGGCACGGCGTATCCCACTGCGGTTGCGCAAACCGGCAACCGATATGTGTTTGCGAATAGCCCCACGTTGTCCGTGACATCAACCAACCTCGCCAAGACCTACGGCGTGGATGCAACCGCAGCGGTTGCCAATGCCTATGGCGTGACGGGATTTATCGATGCCGCGGCCTTTGCCAATGTGTTTACGCAAGATACCGCAGCGAATACTTTTACCGGCACGCCGACCGTCACGTCAACGGGTTCCACTGCGCTCGCGAACGTTAGCGGGTCGCCCTATGCGATTGCCGTGGACGTCGCGCCCTTGACCGCAACGACGGGCTATACGCTGAGCGCCGTATCAACCGGGCAGCTTACGATCAACCGCGCGGTTATCAATCTGAGCGGCTCGCGTGCGTATGACGGCACATTGAACTTCTCGAACACTACGATTGGCACGGCAGGCACCATCAACACCGGCATTGGCGGGCAGACTTTGCTGGTTACCGGCGGTCCCGGAACCGTGGCGAGCGCGAATGTTGCAGCGGGCGTTCAGACACTGACGACCGGGACATTGGCGCTGGGTGATGGTACGGGACTGGCGAACAACTACACGCTGACCGCCGGCACGCATACCGGCACGGTTACCGCCAAGTCCGTGACCATCACGGGGACGACGGCGAACAACAAAGTCTACGACGGCGCCACGTTGGCGACCTTGAGCAACATCGGCACGGTGGCTACCGGCATCGGCGGCGAGGCGCTCACACTCAATGGCCCGCTGGCGGCGAACATCAACTTCAACACCAAGGACGTAACCACAGCGAACCTGGTGACCGGCACCGGCTACAGCATCACGGACGGCACCGGCCTTGCGAGCAACTACGCGTTGACCTCGACCACCGCCACGGCGGCGGCGAACATCACCACAAAGGCGCTCACCGCAAGCGTGACCGCACCCAACAAAGTGTATGACGGCCTCACCACCGCGACACCGACGCTCACCCTCACCGGCGGCCTCGTCGGCACGGAAACCGTGACCGCCACCGGCACCGCCAGCTTCAACACCAAGGACGTGCTCACCGCGAATCTGGTGACGGTGAACACCACCGCGTTGGCCGACGGCACGAATGGCGGCGTGGGCAGCAACTACAGCCTCGCGGCGGGACAGAGCGTGGCGGCGAACATCACCGCGAAGGCGCTCACCGCGAGCGTGACCGCACCCAACAAAGTGTATGACGGCCTCACCGCCGCGACGCCGACGTTGACCATCACCGGCGGACTGATTGGCACGGAAACCGTGACTGCCACCGGCACCGCCAGCTTCAACACCAAGGACGTGCTCAGCGCGAATCTGGTGACGGTGAACACCACCGCGTTGGCCGATGGAACCAACGGCGGCGTGGGCAGCAACTACAGCCTCGCGGCGGGCCAGAGCGTGGCGGCGAACATCACCGCCCGTGGCGTCACTGTCACCGCCAATAACGCCACCAAGGTTTACGGCGGCACTGATCCGGCGTTTACCTTCAACGTCGGTGGCGCTGGTCTGGCGGGCGTGGACACGATTACCGGCGTGTTCACCGGCGCGCTGGCGCGCGCGGCGGGCGAAAACGTCGCTGGCAGCCCCTATGCCATCAATCAGGGCACGTTGGCGAGTAACGCCAATTACAGCATCACGACTTATACGCCGGGACAGTTCAACATCACGCCCAAGGCGCTGACGATTGCCGCGGACAATAAAGCCAAACTGGTTTCCGATCCGCTGCCGCCGTTTAGCGCAACCTACGCAGGCTTCGCGTTCGCGGATACGCCCGCCAGTCTCACGGGGGCATTGGCCTTTGCGACGCCGGCTACCGCGGCATCGCCCGCAGGCACTTATGTGATTACGCCGTCGGGACAAAGCTCGTCCAACTACGCGATCACGTTTGTGAACGGCGCGCTGACGGTGACGGGCGCGCCGGTAGTACCGGGTACGCCAGTAACGCCGTCAGGTGCATCGAGCATACCGCCGGATGTTCTGGCGTCGATCAATTCCGGTACCGATCAGTTGCCGCCGTCTCTCGTGAGCGATCCGCCGGCATTATCGAACCAACTGTCAGGTGTGCAG
>CAMDDY010000135.1 GCA_945893125.1 Bordetella parapertussis | reverse complement strand
TCGCGCCGCATCCGTTCTTTCCCGCCGGCATGTCGCTGCTCGGCTGCATGAACCGCTACGCCGACCTCTTCGACGCGGTGGAAATCAACGCGATGTACACCTCGTCGCTGAATTTCAATCGCCTTACTGAAGGCTGGGCGAGGCGCCACGGTAAGCCGCTCGTCGGTAACGGTGATGTGCACCGGCTCGAGCAGTTCGGCTCCACGTATTCGCTCGTCGACGCCGCACCGAACGCCTCGGCGATCTGCGGCGCGATTGCCGCCGGACGCGTAACGGTGGTCAGCCAGCCGCTGTCGTGGGCGACCGCCGTGGGGGTCATGGGCAGCCTGTACTGGACCAAGTATCTCGGCGGCGAGTCGCGCACCGCCCAGCCCTCGCACGTTCCCGCCTGATCACGGGCGGGTCCAAGAAGGACCCGCCCCAACGCCGAACATCTGCGTGGGCATCGGGGGCCGGCATGCGGTACCCTTCGACTAGCCCATGCAGGTCGCTCCCGCCACGCTCTCGCTGACGCAGCTCCTGCACGCGATTCTCACGAGTCGCGTGTATGACGTCGCGCGCGAAACGGCGCTCGACCCGGCGCCGATCCTCTCGCGCCGCCTTGGCAACGACGTGCTGCTCAAGCGCGAGGACCTCCAGCCGGTCTTCAGCTTCAAGCTGCGCGGCGCCTACAACAAGATCGCCCATCTCACCGACGAAGAACGCCGCCGCGGCATCATCACCGCCAGCGCCGGCAACCACTCGCAGGGGGTCGCCTTTTCGGCGCGCAAGCTGGGGCTGCGCGCCGTCATCGTGATGCCGCTGACGACACCGTCGATCAAGGTGGACGCGGTGAAAGGGATGGGCGCCGAAGTGGTGCTCGCGGGCGACAGCTACGCCGACGCCAAGGCGCATTGCGACACGCTGGTCGCCGAGACGGGGATGACCTTCATTCACCCGTTCGACGATCCGCTGGTGATCGCCGGGCAGGGGACGATCGGCGCCGAGATCCTTCGTCACAGCCAGGACAAACTCTCGGCGGTGTTCGTGCCGATCGGCGGCGGCGGGTTGATCGCCGGCATTGCCGGCTATCTCAAGATGCTGCGGCCCGACGTGAAGGTGATTGGCGTCGAGCCGTTCGAAGCCGACGCGATGTATCAGTCGGTCGCGGCCGGACGACGCGTCCGCCTCGACCACGTGGGCATCTTCGCGGACGGCGTCGCGGTGCGGGAGGTGGGCGAGATCACCTTTCCGATCGTGCAGGAAACCGTCGACGAAATCGTCCGCGTCTCGAACGACGAAGTGTGCGCGGCGATCAAGGACATCTTCGACGACACGCGGACGGTGATGGAGCCGGCGGGCGCGCTGGCCGTCGCCGGGCTCAAGGCCTGGGTCCAGCGCGACGGCGTTCGCAACCAGTCGCTGGTGGCGGTGTTGAGCGGCGCGAACATGAACTTCGATCGGCTGCGGTTTGTCGCCGAGCGCGCCGAGGTGGGCGAAGCACGGGAAGCGCTGCTCGCCGTCACGATTCCCGAGCGCGCGGGTGCGTTCCGCGAATTCTGCGCGGCGATCGGCCGCCGCGTGGTGACCGAGTTCAACTACCGCTTGAGCGATCGCCGCCAGGCGCACATCTTCGTCGGCATTGCCACGCAGTCGCGGCAGGATGCGGCGGCGCTGGCCGCGCAACTCAACGCCGGCGGATACGAGACCGCCGACCTCACCGACAACGAGATGGCCAAGCTCCACGTCCGGCATATGGTCGGAGGACACGCGCCCGACGTGCGTCACGAACGCCTCTGCCGGTTCGAGTTTCCCGAGCGGCCCGGCGCGCTGACCAATTTTCTCGACAAGCTGGGCGGACGCTGGAACATCAGCCTGTTTCACTACCGCAATCACGGCGCCGATCACGGGCGCGTGCTGGTCGGCATGCAGGTGCCGCCGCAGGATAAAAAACAGTTCCAGCAGTTTCTCGACAAGATCGGCTATCCGTATTGCGACGAGACGCGCAATCCGGCGTATCGATTGTTTCTTGGATGAACGAACGTACGGAGCGGTGATGGCGCGTCGATTGCTGTTGGCCGAAGTGATGTTAGGCGCCTTTCTGGCGACCGCGCCCGCAGCGGCGCAACTTCAGCCGGGAAAACCGATCCGGCTGGTGACCTCCGGTGTGGGCGGCAGCACGGATTTCGTGGCGCGCCAGTTGGCGCAAGGTCTCAACGCCGTGTTGCAACGTCCGGTGATTGTCGACAACCGGGGCAGCAGCGTCGTGCCCGGCGAGACGGTGGCCAAGGCCCAGCCCGATGGCCACACCCTGCTGGTGACTTCCGGCGGCATCCTCTGGGTGCTGCCGTTTTATCAGCAGGTGCCTTACGACGCGGTGAAAGACTTCGCGCCGGTGTCGATGCTCGCGGCGTTCCCCTCGGTACTGGCGGTGAATGCCGGGGTGGCGGGGAACTCGATCAAGGAGTTCATCGACTACGCCAGGGCGAAACCCGGCACGCTCAATTACGTCATGACCGCGGAAGGCGGCAGCGCGCATCTGGCCGCGCTACAGTTCAGCGTGCTGGCCGGTGTGAAAATGGTTGCCGTGCCCTACAAGAATACCGGCACGGCAATGACCGACCTGCTCAGCGGACAGGTGCAATTGTTTTTCTCGGCGGCCGGGACCGTGATGCCGCACGTCAAAACAGGCAAGCTCAAGGCCCTTGGTGTGACGAGCGCCAGGGCATCGCCTATCGTGCCGGACGTGCCGCCCATCTCTAGCGTTTTGCCAGGTTACGACATGGAATCCGTCCTCTGCCTGTTCGCGCCCGCCCAGTCACCGGCCGCGGTGATCCATTTCCTCAACAAGGAAGTGAAGAACGCGTTGAGCCAGCCTGAGGTGAAGGAGCGTTTCCTGGATGCGGGCATCGAGCCGCGCAGCAGCACCGCTGCCGAACTGGGAAAGCTTCGCAGCGAGGACGTGGCCCGGATGGCGCTCCTTATCAAAAACAGCAAGGCCGTCAGCGCGTCGTCGCGCTGACTGCCCGCTCGGCATATTCAAAGGCGGCCTCGAACTTTCGCTGCGTCCCGCCGTCAAACACGTTGATTATTCAGCGGAAGTCGATAAAATGAATCGCGTGACTTATCTCAGAAATTTCCTCCTTCTTGCGCTGCTCTTTTGCAGCGGGCAGATAGTCGCGCAGACCAACGACGATTTTCTGGCGATGCGCGATGCGTTTCGCGCGAGCGACACGCGCAAGCTCGATCTTTATGCGCCCAAGGTCAAAGGGCACGTGCTGGAACCCTACGCCGCCTACTGGCAATTGCGCGCGCGGTTAAATGACGCGCCGGCGGAAACCGTGCGCGCGTTTCTCGCCGAATACAAAGATACCTTTGTCGCCGAGCGCATGCGCAGCGATTGGGTCAAACGTCTGGGCAAAGCGCAGCAATGGGATTTATTCACCGCTGAACAACCGCTGCTGATCGAAGACGATATCGATGTCACTTGCCTCGCGTTGCAGGCGCGCGCGCGCACGGATGCGACGGCGGTGCGCGAGGCGCGCTCGTTGTGGTTTACCGAAAAAGACACGCCGGAAAGTTGTGCGCCATTGTTCAACGCGCTCGCCGCGTCGAATCAGTTGAGCGCGCAGGACGTGTGGGCGCGCGTGCGCATGGCGCTTGGGGCAGGGCAGGTGGGCGTGGCGAGCCGCGCGGCGGCGTATTTGCCCGCGGGGCAGGGGCCCAATGGCGCGCTGCTGTCCGCGGTGTCGCAAAACCCCGCAGCGCATCTGGCGCGCCCGCTCGACGCCACCAGCCGCGCCGCGCGTGAAACCACCATGTTCGCCGCGTACCGGCTGGCGCGGTCGTCGCCACAGCAGGCGGCGGCGCACTGGTCGGGCATGGAGTCGAAATTTACCGAAGACGAACGTGCGTTTGTGTGGGGCCATATTGGCTTGCAGGGTGCGCTGCGCCATGATCCGCAGACGTTGTCGTGGTATGCCAGGGCCGGCGACATGAACGATTACCAGTTGGAGTGGAAAGCGCGCGCCGCGTTGCGCGCGGGCGACTGGAAAACACTGCTCGCTGCGGTCGATGTCATGGTGCATGAAAACAAGGATTCGCCGTGGCGTTACTGGAAAGCGCGCGCATTAAAAGCAACCGGGCGCGAGGCCGAGGCGCTGGCGTTGTTAAAGCCGCTGTCGCAGGAATATCTTTTTTACGGGCAGCTCGCGCTGGAAGAACTCGGTGGCAAGGTGAGCGCGCCGCCGCCGGGGTATACGCCCACCGCGGCCGATATTCAGGCGATGAGCCAGCACCCCGGCATCCGCCGCGCGCTGGCGCTGTTCGGGCTGGGAATGCGCGCGGAGGGAAACCGCGAATGGATGTGGACGCTGCGCGAACTGGATGACCGCAAGCTGATCGCCGCCGCCGAGGTGGCCAAGCGCGCCGATATGCCCGACCGTGTCATCAACACCGCTGAAAAAACACAGTCAGTGCATGATTTTCGACTGCGCTATTACGCGCCTTACCACGATGTGCTGAAAGTGCATGCGGCGAAGCAGGGTCTGGATGAAGCGTGGGTGCTCGGCTTGATCCGGCAGGAAAGCCGCTTCATCGCCGACATCCGTTCCAGCGCCGGGGCGATGGGCCTGATGCAATTGATGCCGGGCACCGCGCAGTGGGTGGCGGGCAAAATGGGTCTCAAGAACTGGCGCTGGGGCAACGTAACGGACATCGATACCAACATCAGTCTCGGCACCTACTACCTGAGGCATGTGTACGATTATCTCGATGGCAATCCGGCGCTGGCGTCGGCGGCCTACAACGCCGGGCCGGGCCGCGCCCGCGCATGGCGGCCCGACCGCACCATGGAAGCTGCCGCGTGGGCCGAAACCATCCCGTTTAACGAAACGCGGCATTACGTCAAGCTGGTGATGGCCAATGCCAGCTACTACGCCAGCCTGCTGTCGCAGCAGGCGCAATCGCTGAGGAGCCGCATCGGCGAGGTGGGTCCCGCGCGCCCGGCGGAGAAATCACTGGGGGATACGCCTTGAACCGCGTGAGGCGTTAGGCGTGAGGGGCGAGGCATAAGTGCCAAGGGAACCAAGGAGGATGGGGTAAACTTGCTTCTCCTGAAATGACTGATAGATCAAAATGAGTATTTCGACCATTTGTGTTTTGGGTGGCGCCGGCTTTGTGGGCCGCCATGTATGCGCGGCACTGGCCGCGCGCGGTTACCGCGTGCGGGTGCCGACGCGCAGCGCCGAGCGCGCCAAGTTCCTCACCCTGCTGCCGACGGTGGAGCCGGTGGCCGCCGACGTGCATGACCCCGCCACGTTAAAAGAACTTTTTCACGGCTGCGATGCGGTGATCAATCTGGTCGGCGTGTTGCACGGCGGGCGCGGCAAGTCGAGCTTTGCCGCCGCACACGTTGAACTGGCGCGCACGGTGGCGGACGCCTGCCGTGACACCGGCGTGCGCCGTGTGTTGCACATGAGCGCATTGAATGCGGCCGCGGACGGCCCCAGCGATTATTTACGCAGCAAGGGCTGCGCCGAGGCGATCATGCGTGCGTCGGCGCTGGACGTCACGGTGTTCCGCCCGTCGGTGGTGTTTGGCCGCGAAGACAAGTTTTTGAACACGTTTGCAATGATGCTCAAACTGTTTCCGATGATGATCGTGCCGGCGGGGCAGGCGCGGTTTCAACCGGTGTGTGTCGAAGACGTGGCGCAGGCATTTGCGCAAGCGCTGGAACGGCAAGGCAGTATTGGCCAGGCTTACGATTTGTGTGGTCCCAAGATATACACGCTGAAAGAACTCGCCGACTTTGTTGCGCAGGTCACCGGACGCTGCCGCCTGATTTTCGGCGCGGACAGCGCGTTGACCCACCTCATGGCGTTTGCGTTGGAATGTCTGCCGGGCAAAATGATGAGCCTCGACAACGTGCGCTCGATGACGCTGGACAGTGTGTGCCGCGACTGCACGTTTCCGTTTGGCATCACGCCGCAAGCGGTTGAAGCCGCAGCACCCGCGTGGCTCGCCTATCGCACCCCGCGCGGACGTTACGCCGCGTTTCGCGAACGCACGCAGAGATAGTATAAGTAATTGTTTTTAAATGATAATTTACTCTGTCGGCGGTGCGGTTCGTGATGAGCTGCTGGGCCTGCCGGTAGCGGATCGCGATTACGTGGTGATCGGCGCCACGCCCGAACAAATGGTGGCGCAGGGCTTTAAACCCGTGGGAAAAGATTTTCCGGTTTTTCTGCATCCGCAAACGCACGAGGAATACGCGCTGGCGCGCACCGAACGCAAAACCGCGCGCGGTTATCACGGTTTTGCGTTTCATGCCGCGCCCGATGTCACGCTCGAACAAGATCTCGCGCGGCGCGACCTCACCATCAACGCCATCGCTAAAGCGGAAGACGGCACGCTGATTGATCCACACGGCGGCGCGGCGGATATCAAGACGCGCGTGCTGCGGCATGTCAGCCCGGCGTTCGCCGAAGACCCGGTGCGTATACTGCGGCTGGCGCGTTTTGCCGCGCGGTTTGCGTCCTTGGGTTTCACCATCGCGGATGAAACCCTGCAATTGACGCGCGGCATGGTGAATAACGGCGAGGCGGATGCGCTGGTTGCCGAGCGGGTGTGGCAGGAGTTGTCACGCGGCTTGATGGAGGCCAAGCCTTCGCGCCTATTCGAGGTGTTGCACGATTGCGGCGCACTCGCCCGCGTGCTGCCGGAAGTGGATGCCCTGTTCGGCGTGCCGCAGACCGCCGTGCACCATCCGGAAGTCGATACCTTTGTTCATGTGATGATGGTGATCGATTACGCCGCAAGCCAAAATTACGCGCTGGACGTGCGCTTCGCCGCGCTGACGCACGACCTGGGCAAGGGCACGACGCCGCGCGACGAATGGCCGCGCCACATCGCGCACGAAGAACGCAGCGTCGGGCTGGTGGCGGCGCTGTGCGAACGGCTGCGCGTGTCGGCTGAATGTCGCGACCTCGCGCTGGTGATGGCCAAGCAGCACGGCAATATTCATCGCGCGGTGGAGTTGCGACCCGCGACCATCGTGCAACTATTGCAAAGCGCCGATGCGTTTCGCAAACCGGAAAGGTTCGCGCGCTTGTTGCAGGCATGTGAAAGCGATGCGCGCGGTCGGCTGGGGTTTGGCGAGCGCACGTATCCGCAAGCCGAGCGCATGGCGGCGGCGTTCAAGGCGGCTGCCGCGGTGGATGCGGGGGCGATTGCCAAGCAACTGGAGGATCCGGCGCGCATCAAGGAAGCAATCCATCAGGCGCGGGTGGCGGCAGTGCGCGTGGCGCTGCGTGAAACGGAATGAAGATCAAAAACGTTTTAGACGCGGATTTACGCAGATGAACGCAGATTTAAAACACCGCACCGTCGTTCCAGCGGAGTACGCCCCGGACCCGATCCGGCCGCTGGAATGACGATGTGGCTTGTTAATCTGCGTTCATCTGCGTAAATCCGCGCCAAATGTTTTTGAAGGGTGCGGTGCTGGACAATCACTTAAAACCGCATCACTATTTAGCGGGTGAGTTATGATTCATGAAAATACCGAAGGGGACATGGCATGAAACATCAAAATTTTTCAGTGCGGCGCAGACAAGTGATGGCCTTGGGCGTAACGGGTGCCGGTGTATTGGCCGCGCCCGCCATGGCGATGACCGCCCACGAACCGCTGGTGAACCAGGTGGGCGGCAAAATCGTAGTGTCGGGCCGCATCCTCGGCGCGTCCGACGGCCTAGCGCTAGCCGGCGCGCAAATTGAAATCTGGCAAGCGGACGCGCGCGGCGTGCGTGCCGAAGATTCGCGAGTAATGGTTACCGCCGATGGCGACGGTCGTTACTTCGCCGCCTTGGCTGACGCGGGCGCCGCCGCGCAACGCCTGCACTACCGCGTGAGCCATCAAGACTGCATCACGAAGGTTACGCAGTTGCATGCAACCACGCCGCAGCGTTCGGTCACGCTGACACGCGACGATGAAGGCGCCACACGTACTACTCGCGCCGCGTTCGAGTTGACACTCGCGCCGCGTCACGCGCTGGCGCCAAGCGCGCCGGAATACGCCGCACTGTAATCGTAGGGCGGGAGTAGCGCAGCGCATCCCGCCGTCCCGTGCGCACCACCCACACATCCATTTCCCCGCGCCGCCGCCGACTGCTGCTGGCGGGTTGCGCGAGCTTGGCCGCCTTCCCCGCCGCCGCGCAGCCATGCCGCAGCACCCCATCCGATCAACTCGGCCCGTTCTACACACGCGGCGCGCCGGAGCAACGCGAATTGTGCGGCAGCGGTTCCGGTGGCAAGGAACGTCTGATCGTCTCAGGCCGCGTACTCGGCGCCGATTGCAAACCGCTGGCCGGCGCGTTGGTCGAAGTGTGGCACGCGGATGCCCACGGCGACTACAGCGGGTTCACGCGCGGCAAGAAGGATGATCCCGCGTGCCTGTTGCGTGCCGGCATCAAAACAGATGCCGAGGGGCGTTACACGTTTACCACCATCGTGCCGGCGGAATATCCGGGCCGTCCGCGCCACATCCACTATCGCGTGAGTCACGCGGCGCATGCCGCGCTGGTGACGCAGCTTTATTTCGCGCGCGAGCGCGGGGTGGCCGATGAATTGATCGTCGCATTAAAGCGCGACGACAAAGGTGTGTCGCGCGCGGCGTTCGACATTATTCTGCGTTCAGTTTGAGATCGCGCACGATTTTTCCCCAAGCCTCGATCTCCGACTTGAAATAAGCACCGAACGCATCCGGCGTATTGCCGATCAGCACAAATCCCAGATCGTTCAGCCGCTTGCTGATGGCGGGATTATTCAACGCGGCGATCGAAGCTTTATGCGCGCGCTCAACAATCTCGCGCGGTGTTTTTGCCGGAACGACAATGCCGTACCAATTGCCGGATTCAAATTTAGCCAGCGTTGGAAATCCGCTTTCCGCCACGGTGGGCAGTTCGGGCATCAGTGCAATGCGTTTGGTGCTGGTCACCGCCAATGGCCGCAGGCGACCTTGCCGCACCTGCGGAATCGCGCCGGCGGCCGGTGAAAAATACACCGAAGTTTCGCCGGAGATCACCGCAGTCAGCGCTTCGCCGCCGGCACGATACGGCACATGCAGCATGTCCACGGCCGCCTGCCGCTTGAACATTTCCGCCGCCAGAAAGGTAAACGTGCCCACGCCCGCCGATGAATGATTGATCGCGCCGGGGCGCGCCTTTGCAAGCGCCACCAATTCCTTGACGGATTTCACCGGCAACGAAGGATGCGTGACCAGTATCGCCGGGCCGGTGGCGAGCATCGATACCGGCGTGAAATCGCGGATGGGGTCATAGGCGAGCTTGCGGTACATCGACACATTGACCGCGTGCGCCATGTTCACCAGAAACAGGGTGTAGCCGTCCGCCGGCGCGCGCGCGGCGATTTCCGCGCCGATGTTGCCGGCGGCGCCCGCGCGGTTTTCCAGTATCACTTGCTGGCCGAACACTTCGGCGAGGCCTCCCGCGTAAATGCGACCGATGGTGTCGGAGCCGCTGCCTGCGGAAAACGGCACCAGCAGGCGCACGACTTTGGCGGGGTAGGGCTGCGCGATGCTTGTGGAAGCAAACACGGCCATCGCGAGACCGGTCAGGACAGGTAGCGGTGAATTTTTCATGCGGGATTCCTTCATCAGGTTACTGTTTACAGCGTGTGCGACTTGTCGCCGCGCGCGAAACCGAGCGGCGGCGTGTCGACGTTTTTGCCCAGGGCTATCACCTTGAATAGCTCGCCCATTTCAGCGGGCGACAAGAGTTTTTGCGCCTGCGCGGCGCGCGGCGCGTAGGCGCGCGTGTCGCTGGCGGGTATCGCCGACAGCAACTCGGTAATGCCGCAGTTGATGAGGAAATTCGCTTGCGTCGTGTAACCGAGTACCCCTGCGCCGCCTTCCAGTGCAACGGCAGCGATTGCACTGAAATCGACATGGGTGGTGATGTCCTGCAAGCCGACGAATGCGAAAGGATCGTCGTGCGCGTGATGGCGGTAGTGGCACATCAAAGTGCCTTGACTGCGCTGTGGATGATAAAACTCTCGCGCCGGAAAGCCGTAGTCGATAAACAGCATCACGCCGCGCGTGAGCAGGCGCGCGAGACTTGCGACCAGCGCGCGTGACGTGAGGTTGAATTCGGTTCGGTAGTTATCCGGCAACTGAATGCCATCGACCGCGAGACGAATCTCCTCGGACGCTCTGGTTTCAAACCAATGAAACGAATTAAGGGTGCTGTTATGTTTCACGAAAGATTCGAGAGCTTCGCCGCCGCACGTGGTAATGACATGCGCCGGCGTCGCATCCAGCACCTCGTTAGCCAAAATGACGCCTTCAAATAGCGCGGGCAATTCGTCCAGCCATTGCACACGTTCGAACAGCGCCGGTACGTGTTGCGCAAGCGCTGCTTTCTGCCGCTCACGCAAATCGCCACTCAGTTCCAGAATCAGATAGCTATCCGGCACACATCCCAGCACCGCCAGCTCCAGCAATAATTCCACCGCCAGCGCGCCGCTGCCCGCGCCGATTTCGAGCACACGGCGCAAGCCCTCGCCATGCCACTGCGCCAGCTGCCGCGCGATGCAACGCGCAAACAGCGGCGACATTTCCGGCGCGGTGACGAAATCGCCGCCTTCACCGAGTTTGCGGCTGCCCGCGCTGTAGTAGCCCAAGCCCGGCGCGTAGAGCGCGAGTTCCATGTAGCGCGCAAAGCTGATCCAGCCGCCGGCGGCTGATATTTTCTGCACGATCAAAGCGGACAGTTGGTCGCTTAA
>CAMDDY010000134.1 GCA_945893125.1 Bordetella parapertussis | reverse complement strand
ATCACCAAAAAAGACATCTCTGCCGCCATGCACTACCTCAACCATCGCCCCAGAAAATGCCTCGGCTTCAAAACACCCCACGAAGTCTTCTGGAAGAAGCTACACTCGCATCATAACGCGGTTGCACTTCAGACTTGAATCCGCCAAGTATTTGTTTTTATTGAGTTTATTGATAGTGCGCTATAATGCGCGCTCGGCCCGCTGATTGGGCGGGCCGATTACCTTGGGATCGCTTAGGATCGTTATGAGAACGGAAGTACACGTACACGGCTCGGTTTTTTTATGCAAAGGCGTGCGCCTCAAGCAGGTTGAGCAGGCGCTGCGGCCGTGGCTGGAATATCTGGATGTCGAAACGCTGGCCGACGCGCGCAGCCTGGAGCAGGAAGAGCCCGGCATCGCGTTCGATGCGCGCGAGCGCACGCTGAACATCTGTTGGACTGGCGAAGTCGGGCGCAACTTTCAGGATAAGCTCGGCGCAGCCATCCAGAACATCGGCCCGCTCACGGAATATGCGTCCGAGGTCGAAGTGACGTATTACCCGGATCACGGCGACGACGAGTTCTACCAGGTGTTTGTCGGCCCCACGCCGGAAGCGATACACGAATTTCGCCGTCAGTGCGTGGTGGAAGACGCCACGCAATTGCTGTCACGGCATCTCGGCAAGGCCGAAGTCGATCAGGTCGCCACGCTGATCAGCGATCTGTTTGGAAAATCGCAACCGCCCAAACAGCCGGCGTCGGAGCAAAGCGGCTCATCCACGGTGATCCCGCTGCATCCGCGCAACAAGCATTTGCACTGAGGTTTTTTGCAACATCACGGCCGCAAGTAAGCGTAACCCTCGCGCTGCTGCAAACGCGCAATTTCCGCCACGCCCGACGGCACGTAAGTCGCCTCTTCGATAAACTGATTTTTGTTGAGCTTGCGATTACGCAAGGTAATCAGGCACACGTCGAAACGCACGCCCTGACTTTTTAGTTCCTGCACGGTAACCTCAAAAGGGTTGCCGTTGGCGTCCTTCTTGTCTTTCATCAGGTAATCGACGCCCTGCGCGTGTGCGACCACCACGATCTGCGCTTTCGGGTTCACCTCAAGGTGATTGCGGATATTGCGCAGCCCATTGGTGGCTTGCTCGAGGCCGGCGTTGAGGTGGTAGACCACTTTGTCCGGGCCGACAGGATTGCCGACCGCGCTGCCGGTTTGGGTAGTCGTGGCGCAACCGCCTGCGAAAAAAGCTATTGCCGTCAGACAGGCTATCGCCCCGCGTTTACAGAAAGTCATCATTTGTCTCCGCCTTGCATGCGTATGTAGGTATTGAACGCGTTGCGCCGGTTGGCCTCATTGAACGCGGGCAGGTGCGAAAAACGCGACCAGTCGGTTTTTTTGTAAGCCTCGTCAAACTCATCGAGCGCGTCCGCCGCCGCGCCCATTTTCTCACGAAGATAAACCAGGTACTCGCGCGTCAGACGCAGGTCCGCTGCCGCGTTGCGTGAGGCATCGCCGTGACCGCCCACCATTATTTTCGGATTGAGCTTCGCCATCCGGTCAATCGCGGCGATCCACGCCTTGCTGTCGGCCTCGCCCACGAACGGCAGGCGTCCGCCGAACATCAAATCGCCGACGAACAACACATTTTCTTCTTCGATCATCATCGCCAAATCTTCGGGCGTGTGCGCGGGGCCGACCGGAAACACGCGAAACGTCAGGCCGCCCAGCTTGAAAGACACCTCGCGATCCACCCAGCGGTCCGCGCCGAGCAAGCGCATGTTCGCGTCCACCCACGGCGCGAGCGAGGTACGCCGTTCGGCAAGGCGCTGCCGCGCGGCATCCGATTTCAAGTACACGCCCGCCGCCGGATGCGCCCAAATTTCAGCGCCCGCCGCCTTGAACGGCGGCAAGCCGTAAAAATGATCCGCGTGGTAATGACTGACGATCACCCGGCGTATCGGTGCTTGCGTCACTTTGCGTATGGCCGCGATGAATTCGCGGCCCAGCACCGGCGTGCCGAGTGCGTCGAAAACCACCACGCCTTCTTTCGTCACCACGAAGCCCGCATTGGAGGTGTGGCCGCGATTGGCCAATGACGGCACGCCGGTTTCGCCGCGGATGTAGTACACGTTGGGCGAGAGGCGTATGGGTTCCAGCGCCGCCGCAGACAGCGCCCAGCACAGTGCAATGGCTAAGATTAGCCTCACGCCAATCCCTGATTTTTCTCCACGCCGATCAAGCGCGGCACATTGGGCGCGCGCGGCGCGATGGTTTTGCGGTCTTTCAGATAACGCTCAACCACATCCCACACCGGCTCGCCGGTGGCCCCCATGGCAACTTCCGCCACCGGCGCCCAGCCGGCAACCTTGTAGCGCTTGTCGGCCTCCAGCGGCTTGTTGCCTGCGTTACCAATGCGCATATCCGAGATACGCTTGCCGGTGGCCGCATTCGGATCGCAGGTGTAGGCCATGCCGCCGACGCGCACCATGTCGCCGCCTTGTTGCAGATAAGGATCAGGATTGAACAGGTTGTCGCACACGTCTTCGAGTATGGCCTTGATGTCGGCGCCCGTGAGTTCGTTCAGCGTTACGCTCGGATAGGTGATCGCGGTTTGATCCATCAAGTGCTCGCGCGTGATCGTCTGCCCCGGCAGCAGCGTGGTGCCCCAGCGAAAGCCCGGCGAGAATCCGATCTCGGCGTTCTTCGCCGTCAGCAGCGCATCCAGAATCAACTGATCGAACGTGCCGTTGAAATTGCCGCGCCGGTAGAGCAGCCCCTCGGTCACGGCCAGCGGCTCCTCGAGCTTGGCCTTGAACGGCGCGCGCACGCGGTCGATCAGCGCTTGCATAGCCGCATCGGCGGGCAGCAAATTGGCAAACACCGGCAGCAGGCGATAACGAAAATCCACCACACTGCCTTTCACATCGAGATCAAGCACACCCAGAAATTTGCCATTGGAGCCGGCATTGGTCACCACCGTTTTGCCACCGGCGTTGTTGACGATCACCGGCACCGGCACGCCGTCATGCGTGTGGCCGCCGAGGATCGCGTCAATGCCGCGCACACGGCCCGCGAGTTTCACATCGACATCCATGCCGTTGTGTGACAGCAGCACCACCGCGCGCGCGCCCTTGGCACGCACTGCTTCGACTATTTTCTGTAACTCGGTTTCCTGTATGCCGAAGGTCCATTCCGCCACAAAATGGCGCGGGTTGGCGATGGGCGTGTAGGGAAACGCCTGGCCGATGATCGCCACCGGCACGCCGTTCATTTCGCGAATCACATAGGGTTTGAACACCGGATCGCCGAAATCCGCCGTCTTCACGTTTTGCGCGAGAAACTCGATGCGCCCGAGCGACTTGATGGCTTCCTGCACGCGCTTGTCGCCGTAAGTAAACTCCCAGTGCGCAGTCATCATGTCCACGCCGAGTTCCTGACAGGCGGCTATCATGTCCTGACCGCGCGTCCACAACGATGTCGCCGACCCCTGCCATGTGTCGCCGCCATCGAGCAGCAGCGCGTTGGGGCGGCTCGCGCGCAGGCGTTTCACCAGCGTCGCCATGTGCGCGAAACCGCCGATCTTGCCGTAGCGTTTGGCGGCAGCGGCAAAATCAAGGTAGGTAAACGCATGCGCCTCTTGCGTGCCCGGCGCGATGCCCGCGCCGCGCAGCAGATGCTCGCCCACCAGATGCGGAAAGCGCCCCATCGCCTTGCCCACGCCGATGTTCGCACTCGGCTCGCGAAAATGCACCGGCAGCAACTGCGCGTGGCAGTCGGTGAAATGCAGCAGGCTCACATTGCCGAACGGCGGCAGATCATAGAGCGATTGTGTGACCTGCGCGCGCGATGCGCCCAAGGGTGCGCCGCACGCGGCGGCGGCAGCCAATGTGCCTAAAAATTCACGACGGTTCATTGATTTACCGGCGAGCTCGGATCGAGCAGCAGCGCCGTTACGTCCTTGAGTTGTTGTTCGGTCAAGATGCCATTGTGGCCGAAGCGCGGCATGTTGGAACACGCCGAATACGCCTGCGGGTTGGAGATACGGCCATAGGTGTAGCGCTGGAGTTCCGCGCTGGGGCCGCCGCGCAGCTTGCCGTAGTTGTAGAGGTTCGGGCCGATGGTACCGAAAGAAATTTCCGCCTTGCTCAGCTGATGGCACGCATAGCAGTTGCCGCCCGTGGGAACACTGGGATCATCGGAAAATTGTTTGCCCACGCCGGTTTGCGCTATGCGCTCGCCCTGTTTCCAGTCACCCATCAGCTTGCCGTCGGTCGGATATTTAATCGCGGCCAGATTCGCTTTTTCGATCAGCGCGGCATCGGCCTTGGACAGCGTTGCCGGCGGCGGATTGCTGCACAGCCGTTGCGCGTCATCCTGATCCAGCCGGTCGAGTTTGGCCTGGCCCTGTTCTTTGAACGATGCCTTGATGGTTTTGAGGTCTTCCGGCGTCACCGTTTTATCGCTGACGGTTGCGCAGCCCACGACGGCAGCGGCACACACCACGAGTGAGGCAAACGCCCCTATTGATATTTTCATGATGGCTCCTTACCGTTTAATCGCCGGCGCATTGAACGCGGCGCCGTTGGCGTTGTAGGCGAGGTAGGTCGTCAACGCGACGGAGAGTTCCGAGCCGAACACCAGTTCGGGAAAACGCTGTTGCCGAAAGCAGTCGTACAGGCGCCACTGAAAAGTGCGCAACTCGCCTTGCGACACACGGTACGCCGGCCAGGTGGTGTAGCCCAGTTGCGCGCCTTTTTGCTCGGTGAGATTGGGCAGATCCTGCAAGCGGATGCGCTTGCCGCTTTCGGCGTGGCAGGTGGCGCAGGCAAAATCATGCGGCCCGCCGCGAAAGAAAAACATTTTTTCGCCCAACCGGTAAGCGTCTTTTTCCTTGCTGTTGTTGAGCGCGACTTTCATCACCACGCCTTTGGATTCAGAGGTGATCCATGCCGTCAGCGCCTCGATGTCCGAGCGATTGTTGCCCGAACCAAACACGCGTCGGGTGGCATCCGCGTGGGTGATGCCTTGCAGGGTTGTCATGCAATGCACCAGCCGTGATTCGAGATCCATCACGCGATCCGCATCCGCGAAGTAGCGCGGCAACTCCGCGTATGCGCCTTTGACCACGCCCGCGCCTTTGCCGAGGTTGCACTGTTCCAGCGACACTTTGTTCGGTCCGCGCTTTTGCTTCCAGATATCTTCGCCGCGCGCCTCCCACAACTCGGCGGGATTGCCGTCCTGCAACTGCGCGCGGTATTTTGCGATCTCGTCCACGACATTGGTTTGCGCGGCAACCTCGAACGCGCACGAAAACGCCAACAGCGCCATCACGACTTTCAAATGCTTCAACGGTGTCTCCTCGTCTTTACCGCGACCAATCTGGTGCCACGCCATCCGGTCTTCTGTGGTCTTGCCGAATCACGAAATCGTGGCTTCGTCCGTGCGTTTTTCGCCTTTGTTGTCTTCCCAAGTGACACTTACCTTGTCGCCCTTTTGTCCGCCTTTAAAATTGAATTCGAGGTAAGGGTTCTTCGACACCGCCGGGCCCCACTGCGCCGACAGCACCGGCTTGCCCTGATACGTGGCGCTGACACTGCGGATGAAGTGCGCGGGCACCAACTTACCTGACGCATCCTTGCGCTGGCCGGTTTCCATCTCGTGACTCATCAATACTTTTACGTTGACCACGCCATCGCGGGCGGCGGCGCGAATTCTCATCGGATCTGCCATGATTTTTCTCCTGGTTGTCTGAATAAACTCAGTTTAGTAACTCAGTTTAGTAACTCAGCCGCCGCAGCCGCCGAGGGTGATTTTTATTTCCTGCTTGGCCACGAAAAACTTGCCGTCGGCCTTGACCAGCGCGTAGACATCCGAGGACTGGCCCATCTTGACGCGCGTGGAGACGCTGCCTTCGGTGCCGGCGGGGATGCCAAAACTGGCGACCAGCGGCGTCGGGTTTTTTTCCACCAGCAACGTGATGGATTCCGTGCCCGGCAATTTACTTTCGACCGACACCGGCACCACCGCGCCGTTTTCCGCGATGCTCGGCGCTTTGATCACTATCGCGTCGGACGCCGCCGGGCTTTGCGCGCCAATGGCACGCATGGCGTCGGCCAGCGTTTTCATCGAAAACGCTGATTCGTTCAATGTCTGCGCCAACACGGTATCCGGTTTAAGGATGCCTGCGGCGAACAGCATCGCCAGCACACCGCCGCCGGTCTTGATGGCCTTTCTGCGTGAATGATTCATGCTATCTCCTCGTTTAAAAATCAACTGTGAGTATCCAGCGCACCATCGTGCGCAGGTCTTGCTCCTGCAATTGCGCGAAGGGCGGCATGGGCACACTGCCCCAAACGCCCTGCCCGCCTGATTTCACTTTCATCACCAATTTCGATTCGGCGCTGCTGTCCGCGTGGTAACGCTTCGCAATTTCGGTCAGTGACGGCCCTACCGTGCGCTGCTTGGCCGCATGACAACTCAGACAGCCGGATTTCTCCGCCAACGTCCGCGCGGCATCGTTAGCGCTGGGTTTGCTTGCGGCAACGGCCACAACCTTGGCGCTGTCGGCGTAACTGACGCCGCGCACCGGGCCGATCAGGCGATTTTGCGCCGCCAGATCGCCATGCGACCCGCGCGCATGATCCGGCAATTGCGAGGTGATGCGCGGCTCCGGCCCGCAGCCTGTCATGCAGGCCACGGCTTTAACGTCGGGATGGCCCTTGGTGTCCCACAGCCCGTGCTCGCGCGTCATGCCGTTGCGGTTGGGCAAGCGCTTTTGCGTCTCGGCCATATTGCGTTCGCTCAGCACAAAGTTGTCCGCAACGATGCCGCCCTGATTGAGTATGTAAGCGGTGAGCGCGTAGACCTCATCGGCGGTCAGCGTCTTCGGCGCGTTCCAGGGCATGGCACGGTTGATGTAGTCCCACAACGTCGACAACTGCGACAGCTTCATCACCGTGGTGCGTTGCTCGCCGGGCTTCGCCAGCGACGTGACGCGACCGCGTTCAATGTCACCGGCCTTGGTGCCGCCGATAATCGGCGGAAAAAACGCGTTCGATTCACCGAAGCTGCCGTGGCAGGACGCACACTTTGCCTCCCAAACGGTTTCGCCCTTGGACACGCTGCCCGATCCCGGCGGCAAGCCCTTGAAATCGGCGCGCACATCGATATCCCATGCGGCGATTTCCGCCGGCGTGGCGGTGCGCCCCACGCCGGGGAATTTGTTCTGTGCGCTCACTGGCGTGCAAAGCAACAAGGCGCACGCGGTCGCTATCCAACTACTCCACTTGCACATTGGACACCTCCCCGCTCGCCGCCACCTGCCACGATTGAATCGCGTTGTTGTGATACACCGAGCGCGTACCGCGCACCGCGCGCAGTTGCGCGATTTTCGGCTGCACGTAACCGGTGGCATCCGTCGCGCGGCTTTGCATGATGGCGGGGCTGCCATCCCACACCCAATCGATGTTAAAGCGCGTCAGCGCCTTGGGCAGCACCGGCGTTTCAAGCCGCGCCTCGCGCCAGCGGCGTCCGCCGTCGAACGACACATCCACGCGGCGAATGCGATCACGGCCCGACCACGCCAGACCGCTGACGTTATAGTGGCCTTTGTTCAGCAGCATTTGCCCGCCCGACGGCGTGGTGATGACCGATTTACACTCCTGCACCGAGCTGTACTGTCTATGCACGCCGTCCGGCATCAGGTCAATGTAATGCAGGGTTTCTTCGCGCGTAGCCCACGGCTGATCGCCCACTTCCAGACGGCGCAGCCACTTCACCCACGACACGCCCTGCACGCCGGGCACCACCAGCCGCAGCGGATAGCCATTCTCGGGGCGCAACAATTCACCGTTCATCGCCCACGCGACGATCACATCATCCAGCGCGCGATCCATGCCGATGGTGCGGGTGAGGCCCGCGCCATCCGCGCCTTCGGCCAGCACATAGCGGCCCTTCTTGATATCCGCGCCGCAGTCACCCAACAGCGCCGACAACGGCACGCCGGTGTATTCGCAGCACGACAACATGCCGTGGGTGTATTGCACCGAGGGCACGGCAACGTTGGCCCATTCCATGCCGGTGTTCGCGCCGCACTCGATAAAATGAATGCGCGACACCGACGGCAGGCGCATCAAATCGTCCATGGTGTACACGCGCGGCTCGCGCACCATGCCCATCACCATCAGGCGATGCTGGCGCGGATCAATGTCCCACCAGCCCTGATGATGGCGCTCGAAATGCAGCCCACTCGGCGTGATGATGCCGAACAAGCCTTGCAGCGGCGTGAACGCCACGGAAGATTGCGGCACGCGCGTGAGGCCGGGGCTTTCGCGGCGCTGTAAATTTTTTTCGTACTCGGAAGGCACGCCGTAGCCGAGTGCTGCGACCGGTTTACCCAAGCCAGTCGAATGCGCCGGCAACTTGAGTATGGCCGGATCGCCCTGCGCGTTGGCAGCAGTTGCGGCAAGCGCTGTCGCCGCGCCACCCGCGAGCGCGAATGATTTCTTGAAAAAGCCCCGGCGATCTTCCACCGCAGGAAGAATACGCCCGGCGGGAAGGGTGCGAGTGTTGTTCATAAACCTAAGCCGCGCGTGTTTTCGCCGCTGGAATCAGCTTGAGCAACTGGCGCTTGAGCGGCCGCTGGTCATCAATGGTGGTGGCGATGCGATTACACACCGAACGGCACAGCTCGATCATGGTTTCATCGGCCACGCGATAATAGATTTGATTGCCATCGCGGCGCCGCGCCAGCACGCCATTGCGATACATCAGGCCCAAGTGCCGCGACACATTGGTCTGCGTTGCGCCTGTCGCCGCGACAATCTGCGTCACCGTCTGCTCGGCATCGCAAACCGCATGCATGATTTTCAGGCGCGTAGGCTCCGACAGCACTGAAAAGTAGGCTGCTACCGAATCGAATACCGCATCAAGTTCGTCCATGATCGCCAGATTGAGGTTGCGTAATGGCATGACTATATGCACGTATGCGCATATAGTCAAATAATTATCAAGGTGAACCTGCTGCAATGCAGCAGCGCATGCACTCGCGGCCCAAGTGCCGCAGCAATAAATACTATGAGAATTGCACCTCGCCCCCGCCGGGGAGGCGCGAGTGCGGTGCGGCAACTACCTGCCCGCGTTTTTCACCGGCGTGGATTCAAACGGCAGCTTCGATTTCGACAACTCGATCAGCGGCGCCAGCTCATACACGTTGCGGTAGCCGTAGTTGTAGAGCGCGATATAGGTCGAAATATTCAGCGACGCGCTCGGCATCTTGGTCGGAAACGGCTGCGGCGCACCGGCGAAGTTGTTGTTGCAATAAATCAGGATGCGCGTGTTTTTGTCGGGCACCGTGCGCGCGAGACTTTCCACCGCGATGTCCGAAAACGCCAGGCTTATCGCGCCTTTCATATGCAGCTCGTCGTATTTCTCACGGCTGCGCGCGTCAAGCACGATGGTGTTCGGCTCGCGCGCCATGCGCATGAATTCTTCTTCGCTGACACGGCGTGTGGCGCGGTGTTTCGCGGCCTCGCGCGACACCTTCAAATAACCTGCCATGTCGATGGCGGGGTTCACCGCCGCTTCAGTTACCGGCGCGCGCGGGTTTGCGTTGGCGAGTGGCGCGCACAACGCGGCGGCCGCGATCAGTGCAAAAAAGCAGCGGCGGGTGGGGCTATGCATGGCGGATTCCTCTGTGTAGGGCGCTAAACCTTTAACGCTTTGCGCACCTTTATCGTGGACAGCCCATGCCGGATGGCGTTCAGTGCCGCCGACAAACGGTAATTATTTGTTTTTAAACAATTATTTCACTCCGGCTTGATACCTATCGTCGCCAGCAGCTTCGCCATCTGCGGAATCTCGCTGCGCACCACTTCCAGCATGCGTTCCGGCGTGCTGCGCATGGGCACAATGCCCAGATCGTTATAGCGCTGCTTCACATCCGGCAACGTAACGATGCGGCCGATCTCGCTGTTTAGCCGCGCGATGATCGCGGGCGGCAGGCCCTTCGGCCCCGACATGCCCCACCACTGCGTCGGCAACGGCTCTTGGGTGCCGGATTCAATCATCGTCGGTACATCCGGCAGCGCGGGCGAACGCTCCGTCGTAGTCACCGCCAGCGCGCGCAATCGCCCGCCGCGTATTTGCGGCACCGCAGGCACCATGTCGGAAAACACCATTTCGATTTGTCCGCCGACGACATCCGACACTGCGAGCACCACGCCTTTGTACGGCACCTGCACAATATCGACTTTGGCGACCGACTTGAATACTTCGGCGACCACGCCCACGGTACTGCCGGAACCCGCCGAGCCATAACTCATTTTGCCGGGCCGCGCCTTCGCCAGCGCGATGAGTTCTTTCACATTGCGCACGGGTACCGCCGGATGCACCACCAGCACATGGCCCGCGTTGGCAATCATCGACAGCATTGAAAAATCATTCAACGGATCAAACGGCAGCCGCTTGAACAGATACGGGTTGTTCACCAATTGCGATTTGGTGGTGAGCAGCAGCGTGTAACCGTCCGCAGCCGATTTGGCCGCCAGCTCGTGACCGATATTGCCGGTGGCGCCAGGGCGATTTTCCACGATCACGTTTCGACCCAGCACTTCGGTCAGCTTCTGCGCGATGACGCGCGCCAGCACGTCGCTGGAGCCGCCGGGCGGATAGGGGACTATGAAGCGGATGGGTTTGGTCGGGAAGACGTCTTGCGCGGATGCCGTTGATGCACCCAACAACATAACTGCACAAGCAAGACGCTGCATCACGTCAATAACCTTGTCGTTCCCGCGCAGGCGGGAACCCATAACACCGTACCACTCGCG
>CAMDDY010000133.1 GCA_945893125.1 Bordetella parapertussis | reverse complement strand
ACGCCTCAGCGAAACTCATGCCGATCAATCACCAGCAGATCCAATCTATATTGAACAGGAAGGGCTACGTGCTATCAATTCAAGCGAGGCGTCAAAACATCTTGGGTTCTTGCAATCGCCTGCATGGATAAAAAAGCATATCTTCGGGCCTGGCAATAAGCGCACACCTTTCATCAGCACGGAAATTTCCGGCAATCCCAGTCAGCCAGCGATCAAACTTTTTGGCGATCAGACAAAAATGGGTGGCCCACCGTTTTTGGTGCCGGCCAGAAAATCTCCCCAAACCATTGTGTCTGGTGTTAACTCAGCATCGCACCCGACAGCGCTGGCAGCGCGTAGTGAATTGCGGTCGTGGCAATTACTGCAATTGGAGCCAACGGCATTGAGGCGATTCGACAATTTTGGGGACGAGCCTTACGTGTCTTCGACAGGAGAGCATCTGCCGGGAGCACTGATGCGGCTGGACAACCATGCGGAAGTATCCCAACGTTTGTCGGAATTGTTGCCGGACATTGTCTCGGTCAATGTCGATGCCGATCAAAAACGACAGGTAAAAACGCTGCTTCTGACCATGAAAGACAAGGAAACCTATACCGCCAGTTCTCTATCTGATGGTACGCTGCGATTCTTGGCGCTAGCCGTGCTGGCGTTGGATCCCGAATTTGGAGGGTTGCTTTGCATGGAAGAACCTGAAAATGGGATTCACCCATCGAGAATTCCGCAGATGCTCAATTTGGTGCGTAGCTTGTCGGAGGATATTGACGCTGATGATGATAGTGACGGAATGCCAGCGCCGTCGATTCGACAGCTAATCATCAATACGCACTCACCGTTGGTCGTCGCTGAGTTGCGAGACGATGAATTGCTGTTCGCCGAAACATTGAAGATCAAAGGGAAAGCGTTCGTCAACTTCAAGCCGCTTGTGGGTGCTTGGCGTCAAAATGAAATTGAAACGAGTTGGCGGAATTCACAACACACTGCCGTCCTGATCTGCGTGATACCTGTGCAGATGACCGAAGCTTGGTTGATTGCGAATGAGAAACCGATCAGGTCGGCAGTTGGGAACCCCAACGGAATCGAGCCGCTCAATTTACCCAAAGTAAAAGACATCGAATCAGAGCCAGCTCCGAAGGGGGTTCTGTTTGCCGCGCTTAAAGCGGCGTCTGGGCTAAACGCATCCCGCAAGCGACGTTTCAAACCTCACTACTTTAGGCATCGCGTGAGCGAACTCACAGATGACTTGGCGCCGCTGCGCAAGCTCCCGTCATTTCGGCATCTCGAAACACAGATGCAGATGCATTTGGCAAATGCGAATACCCGAGGTTAATACCGAAACTAATCTTTGATCGAACTCTTCATATAGAGACGTAACGCTGTAGCAATCATTGCGACTCCGTTGCCTGGATAAACCGCACCATCAATGCCGCGATGGGTTCCAGGTGAAACTGCAATGTCTCCCCTCCCCAAACAAACAACGGCGGTGTAATTGACCCGGTAATAATGACGTCACCCGCGCGCAATCGCTCACCTTGCGCCGCTAGCGTGTTCGCCACATGGCCAACGATAGCGATGATTTCGCCGGTGGCGGCTTGCGGGTCGGTGGTGTTGGCGATCTCACCGCCATTCCGTGCGATGCGTGCGCGGATGCCGTCAAGATTTGCGCCCGCGCGCGTGGTGTCGCAGGGGCCAAGGATGACGTGGCGCTGATAAATATTGCCGGCGAGAATTTTCTCCACATCGTCCGGTGCGAACGTCACGTCGGCCAGTTCAATCGCCGGGCCGATGCCCGCAATGGCCGACTGAATCGTGTTGCGATCCGCATTGGCTTCGAGATCATGCCCCATATGCACGGCGATCTCGGCTTCGGCGGCGGGTTTTTGCCAGCCCGCAAGCGACACGTCAGCGTTATTCGGCAGCAAGGCGCTGCGCATCAGATAACCCAGCAGGGGCGCGTCGATGCCGAGCATGTTCATCGCGGCAGGCGCGCCGAAGCCGACTTTCCAGCCCAGCGGTTTTTCGCCTGCGGCGATACGTGCGCGGCGTTGTGCGAACTGCGCTGTCAAGCCGCGGGTGATGCGGGTGTCGGTCATATAAATAGCAACAGGTCAAAATCTTTGACGCAGATGAACGCAGATGAACGCAGATGAACGCAGATTGGTTTTGTAGTTAATCTGCGTAAATCTGCGAAATCTGTGTCGAAAGGTTTTTGACGTTCAGTGTGTCCGTCCGCCTTCGATGGATTCATAACCGGCGGCTTCCAGCGACCCGGCGCCGCTCCAGCCCCACGCCAGCACCACGTCCTCGGTGGAATTGTTCTTGAAGCCGTGCCAATGGCCGCGCGGCGTGAACACCACGTCGCCTTTGCTCGACGGAATCTCTTCGCCGTTCTCGCCGTACATCACGCCGCTGCCTTCGATCACGATCCAGAATTCGTCGCAGTTGAAATGACGATGCTGGTCATGCTGCGCGCCGGGCGGCAGCACCGTCCAACCCACCAGCAGCTTGTCGGAGTTGCAGGTTTTCTGGTTGATGAGAAACTGCACCTGCATGTTGACCCAGCCGTCTTTTTCTTTCAGGCCGCCGACTTTGGGTGTCTCGTTCAAACTGGTTTTGTAGGGCTTCAGTGTGGTGTATTGATCCGGTTTCATGATTGTCCTCCGAGTTTTCGATAAGCCTGGTGCGCGATCACAAAATCGTGATGATCCAGCCCCAGCCCGCGGCAGGCATTCATCATTTCATTGGCCGCCGCGGCGAGCGGCGTGGGTGAGCCTAACTTGCGGCCCTGTTCCAGCACCAGCAGCATGTCTTTTTGTTGCAGTGTCACGTCCGCCAGCGGCACGGCGGGCATTTTACCGTCAAGGATGAACGGCCCGCGATAGCCAAGCACGGGTGAGGCGGCCACACTTTTGAGAATCGCATCAACGGCGATCTCCCGCGACACGCCGCCTTTTTCCGCCAGCGCCACCGCTTCGCCGAATGCGATCACTTCGATCATCAGCAGCGCATTGACCGACAGCTTCATTTGCACGGCCAAGCCGTTGCCGCCGATGTAAGTCGATTTCGGCCCGATGGCCAGCAGCACCGGCAAAACGCGCTCATAGGCCGCCTTATCGCCACCGACCATGGTTGACGCATTGCCCTGCACCAGCGTCACCGGGCTGCCGGAGATCGGCGCATCGAGCATGGTGAGCCCAGCTTGGGCGAACGCGGCGGCGATGGCGCGGCTCGGCTCCGGTGCGATGGTGCTCATGTCGAGATACACGCCGCCTTTTTTCAGGCCCGATATAACGCCGTCGGTGCCGAGCGCCACGCTTTTAACAGCATCGGCATCGGTGACGATGGAAAACACGATCTCCGATTGCGCCGCCACTTCACGCGGCGTATCCGCCCAGCGCATGCCGGCGTTGAGCAGCGCGCCGGCCTTATCGCGCGAGCGATTCCAGCCGGTAACGGTATGGCCTGCCGCCATCAAACGCGGCACGATGATGGCGCCCATGGCGCCGAGGCCGATGAATCCGATTTGCATGGGGTGTTTCCTTTTGTGCCTGCTTCATGCGCGTGATCAGACGCTAATCCAGTGATTTTACGTTTTTTGCCGCGGCGTCCCGCGCCGGCAGCGCATTACACATGCGCCAGCAAAGGCGAGAAATCCACGGCAATACAATAAACCATTGCAAATAACCCAGCGTAATCATTAACACCCACATAGCCACGCCTTCGGAAAACACGCTGGGAGTAAAGCCGGCATTTAGATACGACGCCAGTTTGATTTTGCTCATCGCGACCACGGCAATATGCGTGGACGGAAAGCCGAGAAAATACACCGGCACCAACGGCTTGAGCGCGCTGCGTTCATCCCCGTATAAATCGGGTTTCAGCAATGTGAGCAATAGACATGCCATGCAAACCAATAGCCAAAGCGCAGCCGCCACGCGCGAGAGCCGGTGTCCGGGAAACAGCGTCATGCGTTGGATGGATGCGGCGGAAGGGTGGTCACGGCACGGGACGGCACTAGCGAAACAGGTTCAGGTTCACAAACTCGCCCATCGCTTTGTAGCCTGCCGCGTTGGGGTGTGTTCCGTCGCAATTCCAAGCCGCCGGTATGGCAGGGGCCAGGCTGCCGTCGGCTTGCTTCACGATGGGCGCGTTTTTCATCAGCGCGTCGAAATCAATGATGGCGTCGAAGTGTCCCGGCGTGCGTATCCAGTCGTTGAGCGCCAGCCGTTGCTTTTCGGTTGCCGCCGTCCAGCCAGACGCCGGCGCCGGTCTGCCACGGGGTACCGCCGTGACACCGATCACCTTGATGCCGCGATAGCGTATCAACGCAACCAATTGCTGTAATCCGGCGCTGACTTGAGCCGCAGTGAAGTTGGCTGCGATGTCGTTGGTGCCCAAAAACAATACCACATGCGTTACGCCCGCGCGGTCGAGTACGTCGCGCTCCAGGCGCTCGAAGGCTGACGGGCCGTTGCCGCGGCCGAGCACACGATTGCCGGAGATAGACGAAATCGCTATCGCTTTGTGCTCGGACTTCGGTCGCGCGGCGAGTCGCGCCGCCATCACGTCGCCCCAACGCTGATCGAGATTCGGCTGCGCAAGCCCTTTATCGTCGCGCGTGCTGCAACGGCCATCGGTGATCGAATCGGCAAATAGTATGATGCTGCCGGTGACTTCCGCCGATTGCACGTCGAGCGCCGCCACCCAGTAGAAAGGCCACTGGCCGCTGTTCAGCGGTGCGATTTCCGGCAGCGGCTCAAACCCGGCGGCGGAGATATCGGCGGCACGCGCGCCGGGCGCCGACCAGTTAATGCGCAGGCCGACATGGTGTGTGCTGATGTCCGATGCGGATTGAACCTCCAGACTCAGCGTGAGTTTGTAAAACGCCGTGACTTTGAACGGCGCCGGGTCGCTATAAGCCCCCGCGCCCGGCGCAAGGGTCATTCCCGGCTGGCCGCCGAACGTGAGGCGCGTTATCGTGCCTACACGCACGGCAGCACCCGTGCCGGCGACACCGAGGGTGGCGCCGGAGAACACCACCGGCGCTTCGCCCATGGTGTTTTCGATTTTCACGCGTACGCCGGCGCCGGAAATGCTCGGGTTAAGAATCATGCGCACGGTGCGCCCGCTCATGTTCGGGGTGGCCGCGCGTGCGTTGTGCGCCATGGCCCACGCGGAATACCAGCCTTTTTCCATGGATTTTTGCCCCGGCGGATGGGTGACGCAGCCGGTGAGGATGAACAAGCAGGAAGTGATGATGAGCCGGGAAATGGTCATAGGTATTCGTGTGCAGACGTATTAGGGCAGGGAACGTCATCTTAGCATTCGGCAAATCGCGGTGCGATAATGCGCGAAACACCATTTGCAAGAGGAGGCGCCATGAGCGAGACCGAAGTCAAGCTGAAAAAGATGGGACTGGAAATCCCGCCCACGCACCCGTACCCGAGCCCCAATCGCACCTCGGCGGTGCAGGTCGGCAACCTGTTGTTTCTGTCGGGCCACGGCACCGGGCGACAGGCGATGCCGCTGAACATCAAGCAATACGGCAAAGTGGGCGGCGATGTCACCGAGCAGGAAGCCTACGTGTGCGCAAAGTCGGCGGCGCTGTGCATGCTGGCGTCGATCAAAAAAGCGGTGGGTGATCTGGATCGCGTCAAGCGTGTGATCCGCCTGTATGGCATGGTCAATTGCGCGCCGGATTTCGACCGGCACATGGTGGTGATCGACGGCGCATCGGATTTGTTTTATGAATTGTGGGGACCGGAGTACGGCCGGCACGCGCGCGCCGCAGTGGGTATCGCGGGATTACCGCGCGGTGCGGTGCTCGAAATCATGGGCGAGTTTGAGTTGCATCCGGCGAAGAAAAAACCGGCGCGCAAGGCAGTGAAACGCGCCGTGAAACGTCCGTTGCGTCGTTGATGAAAACTTGTTTAAAAACAAATAGTTATAGTGCATTTGTGTTGGCGGCTGCGCTGCTGCCCGCAGTATCGCAGGCGCAACACTATCCCTCGCGTCCGCTGCGCATGATCATCGGCTTTCCGCCGGGCGGCCCCACGGATTTGATTGCGCGGCTGGTGGGGCAACATCTCTCCGAGACGTTTATACAGCCGGTGGTGATCGACAATCGGCCCGGCGCGGGCGGTGCGGTCGCCGGCTTGCTGATGGTGAAGGCGGCGCCGGATGGTCACACGCTGTTCGTCGCATCGAATGGCGAGATCGCGATTTCGCCGAATCTCTACAAAAAGATGGCCTACGACACCGTGCGCGATATTGCGCCGGTCAGCCGCATCGGCGGCGCGCAACTGGTGCTGGTGGTGCATCCGTCGGTGCCGGCGCAGTCGGTGAATGAATTGCTGGCGCTGGCGCGTGCCAAACCGGGTACGATCAACTTTGCGTCATCGGGTATTGGCTCAACTGCGCAACTGGCGTCCGAGTTGCTCAAATTCACGGCGGGCGTGGACATGGTGCATGTGCCGTACAAGGGCGCAGGCCCGGCGCTGACTGAAACCATGGGCGGGCAGGTGCAGATGCTGATCACCGGATTTTCGGCGGCGCAAACGCATATCCGCTCCGGCAAGCTGCGCGCGCTGGGTGTAACCGGCGCCCATCGCGTGAAGGCCATGCCTGAAATCCCCACCATCGGTGAAACCGTGCCCGGCTATCAGATGATGAGCTGGTATGGCTTGTTCACGACGGCCGGCACGCCGGCGTCGATCATCAACCGGCTGTCCGCTCAAGTAGCCGCAATGCTCAAACGGCCCGACATGAACGACAAGTTTGTAGGGCTGGGCATGGAGCCGGAGGCATCTACGCCGCAGGCATTCTCGGCAAATATTAAAGAGGAAAAAGCAAAGTGGGCAAAAGTCATACAGCTTGCGCGCGTGCCGCTGCAGTAGCTTTAGTTGTTGGCGTGGCGTGGAGTTTGGGTGCTAACGCGCAAACGTACCCGATCAAGCCGATACGCATGCTCGTCGCCGTACCGCCGGGTGGCCCTGCGGATACGCTCGCGCGGCTGGTCGCGCCCAAACTCACCGAAGGGCTCGGGCAAACCGTGGTGATCGACAATCGCCCCGGCGCGAACGGCAATATCGCTTACGAAACTGCTGCGCGCGCCGCGCCGGACGGTTACACCTTCGTGCTGGCGGCGGCGGGGGTGGCGATCAACCCGAGCCTGTATCGCGAAGTGCGTTTTGATCCGGTAAAAGATTTTTCCGCCATCACGCAGGGCATCTCGGTGCCGAATATTCTGATTGTGCATCCCTCGGTACCGGCAGCCTCGGTGAAGGAATTGATAGCACTGGGTAAAACCCGGCCCGTCAATTTTGCTTCGGCGGGCAACGGCTCGTCGGGGCATCTGGCGGTGGAGCAATTCAAAATTGTGTCCGGCATGCCGCTGGCGCATATTCCGTACAAAGGCGGCGGTCTGGCACTGGCGGAAGTGATGGGCGGGCAGGTGCAGTCGATGTTTAGCCTGGCACTGGTGGCGATACCGCAGGTCAAAGCCGGCAAGGTGCGCGCATTGGCGATCACCAGCGCCAGGCGCTCGCGGGTCGCGCCCGATTTGCCCACGGTAGCGGAGCTGGGGTTTCCCGGCTTTGAAGTGATCGGCTGGTTCGGCTGGCTCGCGCCCGCGCGCACGCCGGAGAGCATCGTCACGCGGCTGAATGGCGATATCGTGAAAGTGCTGCGCAGCCCTGAAACGCAAGAGCGTTTGATAGCGTTGGGCTGTGAACCCGTGGGCAATGCCGCGCGCGAATTTGCAACGTTCGTGAGTACCGAGCGTGACAAGTGGGCCAACGTGATCAAGCAAGCGGGCATCAAGCTCGACTGACATCCGGTTCGCCGAATTCAACAGCAAGAGCCGGAGTGCGGGGCCAGACCGTATTCGTTACATTGCAATCGTCAACTCGGTTGAAAGGAATGAAGATGACAACGTCGGTGCGTATGGTGCATAGCGAACGGCATGCGGTCGCGACTTTGAGCGATGCGCGATGGGCGGCAGTGGTTGCGCGCGACGCGCGGATGGATGGAAAATTTTTCTATTCGGTCAAAACCACCGGCGTGTATTGCCGGCCATCGTGCGCGGCGCGCCCGGCCCGGCCCGAAAACGTGGCGTTTCACGCCACCTGCGCGGACGCGGAGCGGGCGGGCTTTCGCGCGTGCAAGCGCTGCAAGCCTGGCCAATCGACATTGGCGGAGCAGCGCGCGGCGGCGGTAGCGAAAATCTGCCGCCTGATTGAAAGCGCCGAGACGGTGCCCTCGCTCGCCACGCTGGCGCAACAAGCCGGGATGAGCGCGTATCATTTTCATCGTGTATTCAAAGCGGTGACGGGTGTGACACCCAAGGCGTATGCGACGGCGCATCGCGCAGCGCGGGTTCGCGGCGCGTTGGCGCGGGGCGGTAAAGTGACTGACGCGATTTTCGCTGCGGGCTATCATTCCAGCGCGCGTTTCTACGAAAAATCCACTGCGTTGCTGGGCATGACCCCAGCGACGTACCGCGACGGCGGCGCCAACACTGGCATACGTTTCGCCATCGGCACATGCTCGCTGGGGGCGATACTGGTGGCCGCCAGCGAACGCGGCATTTGCGCGATCCTCCTCGGTGATGATCCCGATGCGCTGGCGCGTGATTTGCAGGCGCGATTCCCGCGCGCACATCTCATGGGCGGCGACAAAAAATTCGAGCGGCTGGTGGCCGTCGTGGTGGGCTTTGTCGAAACGCCCGCACGCGGGCTCGGTTTGCCGCTGGATGTGCGTGGCACCGCGTTCCAGCAACGCGTGTGGCAGGCGTTGCAAAAGGTTCCTGCGGGTTCGACCGCGACCTACACGCAAATCGCCCATCGCATCGGCGCGCCGCAAGCCGTGCGCGCAGTGGCGGGCGCGTGCGCCGCGAATGCGCTGGCGGTGGCGATACCGTGTCATCGCGTGGTGCGCCGCGACGGCGGGCTGGCGGGTTATCGTTGGGGCGTGGAACGCAAGCAGGCATTGATACGGCGCGAGAAGGCGGGGCGGGCGTAGCGGGGCGCGTCCCGTCCCGCCGTCGGAACTACTCTATCGTCGTGCCGATTTCCTTGATGAGCTTGCCGTACTTGGCGTACTCCGAGCGGATCAATGCGGCAAGTTCCGCGGGGGTGGTGATGTACGGCTCCAGCGCGCCCGCCGTGCTGAAACGCTCGCGAGTGTCGGGTTGCGCCAACAGCTTGTTCACCTCGGTGCGCAACCGCGTCACGATTGCGTCCGGCAATGCGGCGGGGCCGCACAGCGCGAGCCAGATGCTGTTATTGAAGCCGGGGTAGAACTCGGCGATGGCCGGCAGATCAGGAAAAACCTTCGAGCGTGCCGCGCTCGCGACCGCCAGCGCGCGCAAGCGGCCCGCGCGGATTTGCGGCGCGCTGGATGAGCCCGCGAAGACCGCAGCAACTTCGCCGGAGACCGTGGCCGTGGCAGCAGCCGTGCCGCCCTTATACGGCACATGCAGGAGCTTGAGGCCGGCGCGAGATTTAAACATCTCCATGGTGAGGTGATGCTGGCTGCCATTGCCGGCGGAAGCGTAATTCAGCGTCGGGTTGGAGGTGCGCGCAAAGGCGATGAACTCTTTGAAATTTCTCACCGGCAACGCGGGGTTGATGGTCAGCACGAATTCGTTCGACACCAGTGTGGCGATGTGGGTAAGGTCTTTCAGCGGATCGAACGGCAGCTTTTTGTAAAGATGCGGGTTAATCACCAACTGCGACTCGGCGCACACCATCAGCGTGTGTCCATCGGGCGCGGCTTTCACCGTGGCTTCCACCGCGATATTACCGTTGGAACCGGGACGGTTCTCGACGACCACTTGCTGACCGAGCGCCTCGGAGAGCTTCTGCCCTACCACGCGTGCCGCAATGTCCGGTGCGCCGCCGGGCAGGGTGGTGACGTTCATTTTGATGGGGCGGGAGGGATAGGTTTGCGCCTGCGCAGTGGCGACGCACAGTAGGGTGAGCGCGGCAGCGATTTGTAAATGCGTCATTTTCATGTGCCCTCCAGCAGCGAAAAAATCAACGCAACCACATTAACCTCCAATTGGCCGTGCCGCAGCCACCGCAGCGTAATATTCCCACGCCCGCCCGCGTGCCGCCGCATCCGGCCCCGTCTGATCGCGCACCAGTTCCGCTTCTTCACGTGTGAAGGCACGGATTTTCGACGCATCACCGCCCGCCGCAGCCAGCATGCGCATTTGCAAGTCCGCGCTCTCTTCAAGAAAACACGCCGCCACCGTCGCCGCGCGCAAATTGGAAAACGCGGTGGTAATGCCGTGGCCGCGCATCATCACGGCGGGGCCTTTGCCAAGACTCTGTGCGACTTCGTCGCCCAACGCACTCGAGCGGATGAGGCCGATGCGCTCGTACTCCGGCACGCCATCGAGAAATGCGCCGCCCATGTTATGCACCACGCGGTGCGGCTGGCCGATCTGCGTGAGCGACACACAGGCGAGCGGATGCGCATGGACAATGCCATTGACTTCGGGGCGCGCGGCGTAGATGCGCGCATGGATCCAGAACTCGCTGTTCGGCTGACCGTTGCCCGACAGCACCTTGCCGTCGTTGTCGATCAGCAGCAGATCGTTTTCGTCGGCAAAGCCGGGGCTGCGGCGCGTGGAGATGTAAAACGTGTTGGTGCCAGGAATGCGCGCGCTGGCGTGACCGAAACCGGTGGCGAGGCCGAAGCGCTCGATGATGCGGTTGGCGAGGGCTACGTCGTGGCGGAGTTCTTTTTCGGTGGTGGACATGTTTGATCCTATCTAATTTGGTAAGGCGCAATCGAAGCGAAGCACATTGCGCCGTATGGGGCGGGCTTCTCCAAGTACG
>CAMDDY010000132.1 GCA_945893125.1 Bordetella parapertussis | reverse complement strand
TTCAGTCTGGCGGCGCGATACGCTGTAATCGACAGGATCGACGTGCAGCTCAAGCGTCACGGCCAGCGTCTGCTCGAACAATATCTTGCGTTAAAGCCGCAGTCGATGTTTCAGGAACGCCAATTGTGGAAGGCGGCGACGGATATCTGGAAGGTTCTGGGCGATGCCTATGGCGTGTGCGTCGCGCAGGCCGGCGCCGACGCGGCTGCGGCCGCGGCATTTCGCGCTACATTGCCGGCGTTGCTCGCGCGCGCCATGCGTACACAAACGTTGCAGATTAAGTGGATATTGATGCGCTATGGCTATGTCGATGATGGCTATTGGCACGCGGTCGCCCGCCTATACAGGCACGCGGAAAGCGGCGGTTTTCTCGATGAAGTGGTGGATATCTATGGCGGGGCCCATGGCCGCGGTTCGGTGCGGCAGGAATTTCTGCGCGCGCTGATGCTGGGCGTGTCGTCCACGGGCGGGTTGTCGCCGATCAAGCAAAATATCGCCGAGCGTGCCATTGCGCACTTCTCGGGCCATTTCGAATCGGGTATGCAACCCGGCGAGGGGCGTAATTTTTTGTTCGATCTCAGTGGGGGGCATTCGCCGGCGCGCGCGTTGGGCGTGCCGGCCGCGAGGGCGCAGTTGTTTTATTTTGGCGCCGGCGACGCGCTCGACGGCTCGCAAAAAATTATCGATGCCATCCTTGAGTCCGGCGAGAAAGCGTTGCTGGATATCGATCTGGGACCGGGCGAAAACATCGATCACATGGCCGACACGTTGACGCACCTGGCTTTTAACTGGGAAAAAGAACTGCCGTTGCGCGATTCCGAGCGGCGCAAGGTCAACTCGACGTTGCAGGTGACGCAGGGTTTTGACGGTGTACTGGCGCTGGGGCACCGCGTGGTGCAGGAAACCTGGATGGTCGACAACGCCAGCGCCGAAGGCTACGGCATCACTGTGCCCGCGCGGCGTGGCGAATGGCTGCAGGTGGGAGTGTTGATCGGCATACTGGCGGAAGGCGAGCGCGCCGCCTGGGGCGCGGGTATCGTGCGACGCGTGGAATCCGACGGACAGGGACAGCGCCGCGTCGGCATCCAGGTGCTCAGCCGCGGGGTTGTTCCCGCCACCATGACGCCGCGGGACGCAGCCTCGGGCCACGTGCCGCAGAAGGTGGTTTTTCTGGATGCCGAGCCGTCGCAAAGCGGTTATTGGCTGGCGTTGTTGCGTCCGGGATCCCTGGTATTGCGCGACGCGTTTGAAGCCACGCGTATTGCGGATGGCATGACGTTTATCGTCACGCCTTCCGGTTTGGTGGAATCCGGTCCCGATTTTGACCGCGTGCGGTTCAAGACCGCTTAGCCCCCGCGCGTTTTTTTACGGCGTGCGGCCTCGCTGTTCACCACACCCGCTGACGTTGACTGATGACTACGCGCGCAGTAGCGCGGTGAGCCACGCGCCAATGTCGCGCACTTCTTCCAGGCATACCGAATGTGGCATCGGGTATTCGCGCCACTCAACGCTGTAGCCCGCTTTCAACAGCAGTTGGTGCGAATTTTTCCCCATCGCGTACGGCACCACTGGATCCTGTGTGCCGTGTGCAATCAACAGCGGTGTTTTCGCATTGGCGGGCGCGGCCTCGGTGGCAAAGCTGTCGGCGCACGGCAGGTAACACGACAGCGCCATCACCCCGGCGAGTTGCTCCGGATAACGCAATCCGCTTTGCAGCGCCATTGCGCCGCCTTGGGAAAATCCCGCTAACACTATGTTTTTACTGGGTATTTTTCTGGTTACTTCACGCGCGATGAGCTCCCCGATGTGCGCCTGTGACACACGCACGCCTTTTTCATCGGCGCGCTTGGCGCCGCTTTCGAGATCACCGGGTGAAACGTCGTACCAGGCGCGCATCACGTAACCGTTGTTGATGGTGACGGGGATCGCCGGGGCATGTGGAAAAATAAAACGGATCGCCGGCGCGCCGGATAAATCGAGTTCGTTGACGATGGGCACGAAGTCATTGCCGTCAGCGCCGAGGCCGTGCATCCAGATCACGGCGGCAGTGGGGTTGGGAGCGGTTTCGAGTTCGATGGTTTCGAGCATGGGTTTTTTAACTGCGTGAATGAGTGAACGGGTGAACGAGTGGGGGCGAAGTGCGGGGGTTACCCGTTCACTCGTTCACCCGTTCACTTGTTCACGATTTTCGGATAGCCGACTTCGGCCGAAACGCCTTCACCACATGTTCGTTGGTTTCGATGTAGGGCCCGCCGATCAGATCAATGCAATACGGCACCGCCGCGAAGATGCCGTTGACGACGGGTTTGCCGGCATCGTCTTTCAGGCCTTCAAGCGTTTCCTTGATGGCTTTGGGTTGGCCCGGCAGATTGATAATCAGCGCCTGCTTTCTGATCACGGCGACCTGACGCGACAATATCGCCGTCGGAACGAACTTCAAACTGACTTGCCGCATCTGTTCGCCGAAGCCCGGCATCTCGCGATCACCTACCGCGAGCGTGGCTTCGGGTGTGACATCGCGCAGCGCGGGGCCGGTGCCGCCGGTGGTGAGCACCAGATGACAGCCTTCCTGGTCGACGAGTTCTTTCAGCGTGGCTTCGATCAACGGCCGCTCATCGGGAATCAACCGCGTCACCATGCGCCACTTTGAGGTCAGCGCCTGCGTGAACCAGTCTTTTAGCGCGGGGATGCCGAGGTCTTCGTACACGCCTTGCGAGGCGCGGTCGCTGATCGAGACTAGGCCGATCAGCAGTTCATCATTGGCGGGCATGGTCATGGCGAGATTATATCGCGCAGCATTTGAAACATGGCGCGGTAGTTTTTCGGCGGCTTGTTTTGTTCGCGTTCGCGCTGCGTGTTGCGTATGAGCGTGCGCAGTTGCTGAAAATCCACGTGCGGAAACTGGGTAGCGAATTCATCGAACGCGGCGGGTTCGACCAGCAGGCGGTCACGCCAGCGCTCGATGCGATGCATGTTTGCGATTTGTTCGGCCGAGACGCTATTCCATTCGTCGAGCCGCGCCTGGATCGGCGCGGGGTCAATGTGGCGCATCAGTTTGCCGATGAACTGAAGTTGCCGCCGCCGGCCTTCGTGCGCGGTAATTTTTTGCGCGGCGAGCACCGCGTCGCGCAACGATTCGGGCAGGTCAACCTGTGCCAGCCGCTCGCGATTGAGCGCAACCAGCGCGGCCCCCAGCGTTTGCAGCGCGTGGGCGTCGTTTTTGCGCTGGGTCTTGCTGGGGCCGTCGTATTCCGGCGCGTCGTCTTCGCCGGTGAGCCACGCTTTGTTTTCAACGGTCATTGGGGGGTGTGTCCGTGCATCTGCCAGAGAGATCATGAGGAATCATGAGGAATCAACCTGTTATGATATAGATGTTTGCGACGATGCACGACCTCACTTCACGTTACTTCATCACCGGCCTGCCGTCCGGCGCGCCCCTTCTCCGATGCCTACCATGCCCAATACCGGTTTTTCCCACGACAGTGGCCGCCTGAAATCACTGGCCAGCGACGCGCTCGACTATGCGCGGCAAAAAGGCGCGACCGCCGCCGAAGCCGAGGTCAGCGAAGGCTACGGCCAAACCGTCACGGTGCGCCACGGCGAAGTCGAAACCATTGAATATAACCGCGACAAGGGCATCGGCGTGACGGTGTATCTTGGCAAGCAGCGCGGACACGCCAGCACCTCCGATTTCTCGCCGAAAGCGTTGCGTGATTCGGTCGAAGCCGCGTTGTCGATCGCGCGTTTTACGGCGGCTGACGATTGCTCGGGGCTGGCCGACGCGGACCGGCTGGCGACGGACATTCCCGATTTGCAGTTGTGGCATCCGTGGGGCGTGACGGTTGAACGCGCGATTGAACTGGCGCAGGCGTGCGAGGCCGCCGGCTTCGCGGTGGACAAGCGCATCAGCAATTCCGAGGGCGCGTCGGTCACCACGCAGGAATCACATTTTATTTACGGCAACTCGCATGGATTTTTGGCGGGCTATCCGGGCTCGCGTCACAGCATCAGTTGCTCGCTGATTGCCGGCGAAGATGACGGCATGCAGCGCGATGATTGGTACGACGTGGCGCGCGCGCCGCTCGACATGGTGACGCCGGAGTCGGTGGGCAAGCGCGCCGCCGAGCGCGCCGTGCGCCGGCTGGATTCGCGCAAGATCGCCACCACGCAGGCGCCGGTGTTGTTTGAAGCGCCGATTGCGTCGAGCCTGCTCGGACATTTCGTGTCGGCGGTGAGCGGCGGCAGCCTGTATCGTAAATCCACTTTTTTGCTGGATAGCCTCGGCAAGCCGGTGTTTGCGCCGTTTGTGCAGATCAGCGATTTGCCGCATGTGCTCAAGGGGCTGGGCAGCAGCCCGTTTGACGGCGAAGGTGTTGCGACACAAGCGCGCGAGGTGGTGAAAGACGGCGTGGTGCAGGGCTATTTTCTCGGCAGCTACTCCGCGCGCAAGCTGGGCATGCAATCCACCGGCAACGCCGGCGGCAATCACAATCTGATTTTGCGCGACACCGGTGACGATTTTGATGCACTGCTGAAAAAAATGCAGCGCGGCCTGCTGGGGACGGAGTTGATGGGGCAGGGCGTGAACGCGATCACCGGCGACTACTCGCGCGGCGCGGCGGGGTACTGGGTGGAGAACGGCGAAATCGCCTATCCGGTGCATGAGATCACCATCGCGGGCAATCTCACGGAAATGTTCCGCAGCATAGTGGCTATCGGCAACGACGTGTTGCGCCACGGTTCGCGCCAGTGCGGCTCGATACTGATAGACCGCATGACGATTGCAGGCAGCTAAATTTATAAAGTGTAAGTATTTGTTTTTATGAGTATTTTTATAATAATGCCAGGCGCGGAAGGCGGCGTTTTCAGCGGCGGAAAATCGCCGTGAACGCGCTCGCGGATGTGCTGTTATCACCGTTGGTAGGCTGCGTGGCGCTGTGGGCGCGTCGCCGTGAACGTGTGATATTGCGCGAGGGGCGGCCGTTGACCGCGGACCAGCGCGCGCTGGCGCAAGCGGTGGGTGTGGTTGCGGCGGCGCGTGTGCGAGTGCAGCCGGTGGACGTTATTCCCATGCCCTTGCCGCTGTACTTGCGGCGCGCGGCGGAACTTCTGGGCTGGTTGTCCCCTCATATCGCGGGGATGACGCTGGGTTACGGGATTGTGTTGCGGCACGATGTTTGCAGCGACCGCCGCTTGCTGGCGCATGAGTTGGCGCATGTAGCGCAATACGAACGGCTGGGACGGTTTCGCGGGTTTATGCGGCACTATGTGCGAGAGTGTTTGTGGCCGGGCTATCCGCGCGGCGCACTGGAATTGGAGGCGAGGCGGGCTGAAATTGCCGCCGTGGGCGCATTCACGCAGAGCGCTGGGAATGTGATACCGTACGCGGCGGGTTCAGCCGGTCAACGGCATACGCATGATTAATTTTGGGTGTTGCCAGGTATATCGATGTCAAGGAAACAACTGAGTTGGATGGTGGCGCTGTTTTGCGCCATGGCGCTGGCGCCGGCGGTCGCGCAACCGATGCGCATCGGCTACATCGACGGCCCGCGCATCGAGAGCGATACCAAGCGCGCGTTTGATGTCGCTGAATCGCTGCGCCGCGAGTTTGCCGCGCGAGAGCAGGAACTCCGCAGCGCTGAAACACGCGTGAAGGGGCTGCAATCGCAACTGGCCGGTATCAAGGAGCCGCGTGAACGCGAGCTCAAAGAGCGCGAGTTTCAGTTGCAGGCGCAGCGCCACGAGCAACAAGCCCGCGCGTTCGTCGATGACCTTGAGCGGCGCAAGGCGGAAGAGCGTCGCAAGTATTATCTGGAGGTGACGCAAATTGTGACGCAGATGGCCACCACGCAGAAATTGGATCTGGTGGTGCAGGATGCGGTATTCGCCAACAAAGCGTTGGACATGACCGACAACGTCATCAAGGCCCTCGGCGGCCCTGCGCCCAAGACGACCGGCAAGCCGTAGCCGCGCGCAGCGGTTTACCCTGTGGCATACACGCGGCAAGCGCGGCGGTTGGCCACCCAGGGCCCACTGAGTCGGCCACTGAAATCATGGTAAAATCAACGCTTTAGCGCGCTCGCTGGGGTCGCGCTTCATTTGAGCACAAGCGGACGCCATCACACATGTTTTCTACCGCCAATGACACCATCGCTGGGTTTGATCCGGAACTGTGGCAGGCGCTGGAAAAGGAACGTCAACGTCAGCAGGATCACATTGAGCTGATTGCCTCGGAAAACTACGCCAGCCCGCGTGTGCTGGCGGCGCAAGGTTCGGTGCTGACCAATAAGTATGCCGAGGGGTATCCCGGCAAGCGTTATTACGGCGGCTGCGAGCACGTGGATGTGGCCGAGCAATTGGCGATTGATCGCGCCAAAAAATTGTTTCACGCAGGTTACGCCAACGTGCAGCCGCATTCGGGCGCGCAGGCGAATTTTGCCGTGTTCAAGGCCGTGCTGCATCCGGGCGATGTGATTCTGGGCATGGCGCTCGACAGCGGCGGGCACTTGACGCACGGATCGCCGGCGAACGTCAGCGGAAAATACTTTGATGCCGTGCCGTATGGCTTGAATCCCGACACCGAAGAAATTGATTACGACGAAGTGGAAGAGCTCGCGCTGGTGCGCAAACCCAAGATGATCGTCGCGGGAGCTTCGGCTTATTCGCTGCGGTTTGACTGGAAGCGCTTTCGCGCGATAGCCGACCAATGCGGCGCGCTGTTGATGGCGGATGTGGCGCACTACGCAGGCTTGATCGCGGCGGGGTTGTATCCGAGCCCGGTCGGCATCGCCGATTTCGTCACCAGCACCACGCACAAAACGCTGCGCGGGCCGCGCGGCGGATTGATCTTGGCCGATGCCAGACATGAAAAAATTCTCAACAGTGCAGTGTTCCCCGGCACGCAGGGCGGGCCGCTGATGCACGTGATCGCCGCCAAGGCGGTGGCGTTTCAGGAGGCGGCTACGCGCGAGTTTCGCGACTATCAGCAGCAGGTGCTCGACAATGCCCGCGTGATGGCCAAGGTGCTGCACGAGCGCGGTTTGCGCATCGTGTCGGGCCGCACCGAATGCCATATGTTCCTGGTGGATTTGCGCAGCAAACATGTCACCGGCGTCGAAGCAGAGACTGCCTTGGGCAAAGCCTGCATGACCATCAACAAAAATGCGATTCCCAAGGACCCGCAGCGCCCCACCGTCACCAGCGGCATCCGTGTCGGTTCGCCGGCGATGACCACGCGCGGGTTCCGTGAACTTGAGGCGGAGAAAGTCGCGCATCTGATTGCCGATGTAATCGAAGCCCACAACGACGATGCCATGTTGCGGCGCGTGGCGGCCGAAGTCAAAACGCTGTGCGATAAATTTCCGGTGTACGGGGCGTAACAGACATGAAATGCCCGTTTTGCAAAAACGAATCGACGCAGGTGATCGACTCCCGCGTCAGCGACGCGGGTGACAGCATCCGCCGGCGGCGGCGTTGCGAGTCGTGCAGCAAGCGCTTTACCACGTACGAAACGGTGGAATTGCGCATGCCGCAGGTGGCCAAGCAGGATGGCAGCCGCACCGAGTTCGATCTTGAAAAATTACGCACCGGCTTTTTGCGCGCACTGCACAAGCGCCCGGTGCCGACACCACTGGTCGATGAGGCGATTGCCACCATTACGCAAAACATCCTCGCGCTGGGCGAACGCGAGGTGCCGGCACAGCGCATCGGCGAAATGGTGATGCGCGAACTGCACCGGCTGGATCATGTGGCGTACATCCGCTTTGCTTCCGTCTATCGCAGCTTTCAGGGCGTGGATGACTTCCAGGATGCGATCAAGGAAGTGCAGAAGCCGGGTGCCGGCAAGAAGTAGCGTTGTAATACGTGAGGCGTAAGACGTAAGGCGTGAGGCGCGGGATGCGCATCCGCCGCTGCGCGATGCTGAATTCATGAATCCTTCCATGCAAGATCAATCCCATCAACGGTTCATGGCCCGCGCACTCGAACTGGCGCGGCGCGGGCTGTATACGACCACGCCGAATCCGCGTGTCGGCTGCGTGATCGTGCGCGACGGGGTCATTGTGGGCGAAGGCTGGCACGAGCGCGCGGGCGAGCCGCATGCAGAAATCCATGCGTTGCGCGCGGCAGGCGAACGCGCGCGCGGCGCCACCGCCTATGTCACGCTGGAGCCGTGTTCGCATCAGGGGCGCACGCCGCCGTGCTGCGAAGCTTTGATCGCGGCAGGGGTGTCGCGTGTCGTCGCGGCGATGCAGGACCCCAATCCATTGGTCGCCGGCAAGGGGCTTGGCATGCTGCGCGCGTCGAACGTCGATGTCGAAACCGGCGTCATGGAAGCGGCGGCGCGTGAACTGAATATCGGCTTTGTCTCGCGCATGACGCGCGGCCGGCCGTGGCTGCGTTTGAAAGTGGCGGCGAGTCTCGACGGCAAAACCGCATTGCTAAACGGGCAAAGCCAGTGGATCACCAGCCCCGAAGCGCGGCGCGATGGCCATGCGTGGCGCGCGCGGGCCTGTGCGATTCTCACCGGCATCGGCACGGTGAAAGAGGATAATCCGCGCTTGACGGTGCGCGATGTCGAGACCTCGCGGCAGCCGTTGCGGGTGGTGGTGGATAGCCGCCTGGAAACGCCGGAGGACGCGCAGGTGGTGGGCGCGGGCACGCTGATCGCCGCCGCCGCGAGTTACGTGAAGCCGATGCAGGTGTTGCAGGCGCGCGGCGCGGAAATCATCGTGTTGCCGAACGCGGCGGGCAAGGTCGAGTTGGCGGATCTGATGCTGGAACTGGGGCGCCGCGGCATCAACGAGTTACACGTGGAAGCGGGCTATAAACTGAATGGTTCCTTGTTTAACGAGGGCTTGGTGGATGAACTGTTGATCTACTTGGCGCCGAGCCTGCTGGGCGATGCGGCGCAGGGCATGTTTCATTTGCCTGAATTAAAAGCGTTGTCCGAGCGGCGCGCGCTGAATATCGCGGAGGTGCGTCAAATCGGGCCGGATATACGCATTATGGCGAGGGTGGCGCCGGTATAATGTTCACGGGAATCATCACGGCGGTCGGCAGCATTGCGGCGGTGCATCCCACCGCGGGTGGCGCGCGCATCCGCGTGGCCGCGCCGGGTTTGGAATTGGCGGACGGGCAGGTGGGCGAGAGCATCGCGGTGAACGGCGTGTGCCTGACCGCGATCACGATTTCGGCGGATGGCTTTGATGCGGACGTGTCGCGTGAAACGCTGCGCTGCACCGTGGGGTTTGAATCCGGTGCGCGCGTCAATCTGGAGCGCGCGCTGCGGCTGTCGGATCGACTGGGCGGCCATCTCGTCAGTGGGCACGTGGATGGCGTGGGCACGGTGGTGCGTGTGCAGGCCGCCGGCGACAATAAGGTGTTTGTGTTTGCAGCGCCGCGTGACGTGGCGCGCTATATCGCGGTCAAAGGTTCGATTGCGATCAACGGGGTGAGTCTGACGGTGAACGACGTAAAAGAGATGAATTTTTCAGTCAACATTATTCCGCACACGCTGGCGGCGACCAACCTCGGTGCGGCTACAGCGGGCGCGCGCGTCAACCTCGAGGCCGATACGGTGGCGCGTTACGTGGAACGGTTGCATCAATCGGGAGCGCGCTCATGAATGCAGCGATTGCCGGCGCTGTCAGTTCTGCCGCGGAAATCATCGCGGAAATCCGTGCCGGACGCATGGTGGTGCTGGTCGATGAAGAAGACCGCGAGAACGAAGGCGATTTGCTGATTGCCGCGGAGCATGCGAATGCCGAAGCGATCAATTTCATGGCGCGCTACGGACGCGGTTTGATCTGCCTTACGCTCACCGAAGAACGTTGCCGCCAGTTGCATCTGCCGCTGATGGTGTCGAATAATCGCTCGCCGCTGGGCACCAATTTCACCGTGTCCATCGAAGCCGCCGAAGGCGTCACCACCGGAATTTCAGCGGCCGACCGCGCCACCACCGTGCGTGCGGCGATACGTCCGGATGCGAGCACGCGCGATCTGGTGCAGCCGGGACACATATTTCCGTTGATGGCGCAGGAAGGCGGCGTGCTGGTGCGCGCCGGGCATACTGAAGCCGGTTGCGATCTCGCGCGTCTTGCGGGCCTGATGCCGGCAGCGGTGATCTGTGAAATTCTAAAAGACGACGGCGAGATGGCGCGCCTGCCGGATTTAATTCCGTTCGCCGCGCATCACGGCTTGAAGATTGGCGCTATCACCGATCTGATACAACATCGTGGCCGCACTGAATCACTGATCGTGCGCGCATCCGAGCGCATGATTCAAACCGTCCACGGCGAATTCAAGCTGGTGGCGTACAGCGACCGCATCGGACGCGAAACGCATCTGGCGCTGGTCAAAGGCGCGATTGAGGCGGGCAAAGAGGCGCTGGTGCGCGTGCATGAGCCGGTGTCGGTGATTGATTTGCTCGATGCGGGCAGCACCACTCATTCGTGGAATATCAACGATGCGCTGGCGACTATCGCCCAATCGGCGTGCGGCGTGATTGTATTGCTGCACCGGCAGGAAACCGCCGAGGAACTGCTGGAACGCACGCGCCCTCCGCAGGCCGGCGGCGTGACCGCGAAAATAACCCTGCGCAATTACGGCATCGGCGCGCAAATCCTGCGTGACCTGGGCGTGAAGAAAATGCGCTTGTTGTCACTGCCGCGCCGCATGCCGAGCATGGCGGGATTTGATCTGGAAGTGACTGGATATTTGCAGCCCCAACAAAAAGCGGTGAACGGGTGAACGAGTTAACGGGTGAACGAGTAAACCCCAGCCTCGTTGGCTTGAAGCAACCGCAGAAGGGTGCGGGGCGTGAATCGCGAAACCACTCGTTCACCCGTTCACCCGTTCACTCGTTCACG
>CAMDDY010000131.1 GCA_945893125.1 Bordetella parapertussis | reverse complement strand
GATTATTTTTACTGCGGCATTACGAAGCGCACTGGCGAACACAAATCAAAACACCCCATCCGCATCCAGCGCCGCGATTTCCTGCTTCGACATCCCCAACAACTCGCCGTACACGTACTCATTGTCCTCGCCATAACAAGGCGCGCCGCGGTCGATGCGTCCGCCGATGTAGGCTGGGCTTGCACTTAACTTGATCGGCACTTCGGCGATGGGCCAGCGACCGATTTTGCTGCCGGTGATTTCGGTCAGCCATTCGAGTGCCTTCAGTTGTGGGTCGCTATCGCAACGATCCCCTGCGGTCTGGCACACGCCCGCCGGCACGCCGGATTTTTGCAGCGCGTGCATGGTTTCATAGGCGTCGCGCGAATTTGTCCATCCTGCGATGAGGGTATCGAGCGCACCGAGATTCGCCATGCGTGACGCCAGCGTTTGGAATCGCTCGTCACTAGCCCATTCAGGATGCCCTGCGACTTTCGCGAGGTCGCGCCATTCGGCGTCGGTAAAGCAGGCGATGGCGATCCAGCGATCGTCGCCCGCGCATTGATACACGTTATGCGGCGCGGCCTGTTTGTACGGCGAGCGGTTGCCGGTGCGCGTCCAGATGCGTCCATTGGCTGACCAGTCGAGAATCGCGGGGCCGTTGATAAAGAGACCCACTTCGGTTTGCGACGCGTCAATCCACTGCCCTTCGCCGGTGCGGTTGCGATGGAACAGCGCGCTCAGCATGGCGAGCGCGAAGCTGTAGGCGCCCATCCAGTCGAGATACGAATAGCCCCAGCCCGCGGGCATTGCCGGCTCCGGCAGGCCCGACATTTCCGAAAGACCCGCGAACGCATTGGCGATCGGCCCCACGGTGCGAAAGCGACCGTACGTGCCCTGCGCGCCCATGCCCGACTGCTGCACGTAAATGATGTCGGGCTTGATCTGGCGCAGCACGTCGTAACCCAGGCCCCAGTTGTCGAGCACGCCGGGCGAAAAACCTTCGGCGACGATATCGGACATCGCCACCAGCTTTTTCGCGATCTCCAGCCCTTTCGGGTGCCGCACGTTCAACGAAATACCGCGCTTGCCCGGATTCTTGTTGTTGAATTGCCCGCCCATATTGGTGTCGGTTACGCCGGGCAACGGTGCAGTGGCTTTGTCGCGTGCTTCGCGCCCGCCGACCGGCGCCATCGCAGCCAGACGCGTATCCGGGTGGCTTTTTAATTCCACCTTGATGCTCTCCGCGCCGAACGCGCTCAGAAAACGCGTGCCGCCCGCCGAGGCGAGAAACCAGGTGAAATCGAGGATGCGGATGCCGTGCAGCGGAAACGGCTTGCCACGTTTGGACGGCGGCTCCTTCGCATCCACGCGCGCGTTGGCGCTGATTACTGGATGTTCACGCTTGACTGGCGCCGCGATGGAAGCCGCATCTTCGTTCAGCAGCGGCGCGCGGCGACCCACCGTCCAATCGTTGGCGGTGCTGATCCATTTGCTGGTGGCGTAGCGAAACGACTTGCCCAATTCGGGATGCGGCACGTCGGTGACGCTGCCGCGCTTGATCCAGTGCGGATCGACCGCGTTGTCGTGGGGTTTCCTCAGAGGCGCAACCAGCAAACCCGCCTCCTGCGCCTCGCGCCACGGCACATTTTCATAGGTGAATGAGCGCACGAAGCGTTGCACGGCTTCCATGCCGTCGTCGCGGCTATTGGCGACCGGCCCGGTGCCGGGCACGAAGCGCCCGCTCTTGGGCTTGGCTGAAGTTTCAGCCGAATAGCCGGCTGCCATGCCGTATTTATCGAGCAAGGCGATCAGCTTCTGCCCATCGTCCGGGCGGTTGCCCAGGCTCGCCATCACCCAGCGTCCGTCCTTGGTATGCACGATGGTGGGCGCCGGCGAAATGCCTTCGCGCGCATGGCGGCAGGTCTGGCGCTGCACCAGCGCGCGCCGCATCACCCACGTCATCAGATCGACCTCGGTGGATTTCGCCACCGACTCGTGAACCGCGCACGATACCTGCTGGCCCTGCCCGGTGCGAAAGCGATACAAGAGTGCGGCCATGATCGCCATGCCGAGCTGCTCACCGGCGATGTGATAGGCGTGCCACCTCTGCGGCGCAATCGGCGGCAGATCATATTTGCCATCGGGTGCGGGATCGTAACCGCAGTTCATCATCACGCCGCCGAGTGCGAGATGAATCAAATCCGACGCCTTGAATGCCGACCACGGGCCGTTGTCGCCGAACGGCGTGACGCGCGCGTGGATCAGCGTGGGAAATTTTTGTTTGAACGTGTCCGCGCTCAAACCATAGCCGTCGAGTTCGCCCTTGGGGGTGGATTCGAGCAGGATGTCGGCACCCGCGATCAACTCGCGCAGTTTTGCGCGATCTTTTTCCTGCTTGAGATCGAGTACCAGCGAACGTTTGCCGCGGTTGTATTGCCAGAAAAAGAGCGACCCTTCAGGATCATTCTTGTCCTGATAAAATGGCCCGATGCGGCGCGTCGGGTTGCCGCCAGGCGGTTCTATCTTGATGACGTCTGCGCCAAGGCCAGCCAACGTCAGCCCGCAGTACTCGGCCTGCTCGTCGGCCAGTTCAATTACGCGGATGCCCGCAAGCGATCCCGCACGGGTGGTGCTTGTCATGCTCTCTCCCTGACATTGCCCCCTCGCCCAGCTTGCGGGGAGAGGGAGTAACCTTGAAATGTTTAGATCTCTGTGGAATTACAGTGCAGTGCGGCAGCTTACACCGGCGACGGCACGCGGAAAAGCGCGCCTTGTGACGATGTGAACTACTGCGGCGCGAGGCCCGCGCCTTTAGCAACCTGCGCCCAGCGCAGCGTCTCATCGCGCATGAAGGCCGTGAAAAACGCGCGGCTGGTCGGCGCGGACTCGATCACCATGTCGGTCATGCGCTGATTCACGTCCGGCGCGAGCAGCACTTTGCTCGCGTCCGCGTGTAATTTCGCCAGCAGCGGCGCGGGCGTGCCCGCCGGCGCGCACACGCCGTACCACGATGTCACCTCGAAGCCTTTTAACCCGGATTCATCCATAGTCGGCGTCGAGGGCAATTGCGACGCGCGCTTCAGACTCGTCACCGCAATCGCGCGCGCGCGGCCCGTATGTATCGCCGGCAGGTACGCAGGCATGTTGGAGATGGCGACCGGCACCTGCCCGCCGATCAAATCAGACAACGCTTGCGGCGCGCCTTTGTATGCGACGTGTACCACATCGATTTTGGCCATGGTTTTGAACAACTCCATGCCCAGATGCGGCGAGGTGCCCGCGCCCGACGAGCCATAACTCAGCTTGCCGGGGTTCGCCTTGGCGTGCGCGATAAGTTCCGCGACGGTGGCGACCGGCACGGCGGGATGCACGATCAACACGCTGGCGGTGGTGCCGATGCGCGTGATCGCCGAAAAATCACGCGTGTGATCGTACGGCAGTTTTGCATACAGCGACGCGGCTATCGCGCTGGACGCGATGTTGCACTGGAACAAAGTGTAGCCATCGGCGGCGGCGCGCGCCGCGATGCCCGCGCCCACCGTGCCGCCCGCGCCGGCGCGGTTATCCACCACCACCTGCTGTCCCCAGATGCGGCTGAGGCGATCCGCCATTAAGCGGCCCACGATGTCGGGCGACGCGCCGGCCGGAAACGGCACGATGTAGCGCACGGGTTTGGTGGGATACACGTGTGGCTGCGCCACCACCGCAGTGGCCATGAAACTCAAACACGCGACCGCCATCACACGCGCGGATTTTCTGTTCGGCATGACGCCCCCATGAATTCTGGAAAAATGATAGGTCTGCTGGTGCGCTACAGTAGATCAGGCAGGCGGTTGTTGCGCACGGCGCATCGCCCGTGCCTTGTACGCGTCCTTCGCCGCACAGGCCGCAGCCCACTCAAGCGTGCGCAGCGCCCTGTCGTATGCGTATTTATCCACCGCTTTGCCGTCGAGCATGCTTATCGACTCACCCGCATCCGTCAATTGGTCGAATTCGGCAATCACTTTGTTCGCCCACGCAATTTCGTCCTGCGTCGCCGACAAGCCCGTCACCAGCGGCTGAATAAAATTGGGATGCAGCGCACCCGCGTGATGCACACCCGCCGCGTGCAGTGCCGCAGCCTGCGTCGCTGCCTGATCGCCCTGATCGACACGGCCCGACGTGTTGGGCACAAACACGCCGCCGGTGGCTTCGATGTCCAGCGCCATCGCCGCGAGCGCGACGTAAGCCACCGGCCATGCATACTGGTCAAAACTCGCGAACATTTCGATGCCCAGATTCATCGCCATGTCGTAGCCGCCGGCGCCGCCCATCGACGAGAGCTTGCGCGGCACCGCTGTCAGCAACTCATGAATATTCACCGCACCCAGCGTGGATTCAATCATCGGATACAACTCGATGCTGCCCTCGGGAATGCCGCGTTCTTTTTCCAGCCGCGAGATGATGTCGTGCGCGTGCCGCAGGTCGTCCGCGGATTCTGTCTTCGGCAGCATGATGCGATCCACGCCGGGCCATACGGCGTAGGGCAAATCCGCATCCACGAACGGTTTGTTGATCCTGACGTAAATCGACGCGCCACCCTGGTTGGCCTTTTGGATCGATTCGCGGATCAGCGTGCGGCAGCGTTCTTTTTCCGCCGGCGCGATGGAGTCTTCTATGTCGAGGATGTAGACGTCCCCGCCCCGCGTCCAGGCTTTATCGATGAAGCGCGGATTGGTGGGCGTGACGAACATGGAAACGCGGGCGACGCGGTTATTCATGATTCAATTCCCCTGTCTTTCATGCGCCAGGGCTTTGGCATCATCCCGCGCCTGCGCCCGGTTCGCCCACTTGAGATAAAGCTTGGCGCGCAAATCCACCGGCACGTCGATCATCTTGCCGTCGATAGGCACCGAGGCCATGCCGCGCTTGATGCCTTCGGCAAACACCTCAATGACCTTCACGTAGTAGGCGGATTCTTCGGTCGTCGGACGAAACCCCTCGTTGCAAATGTTGATCCACGAAGCATGCGGGCACAGCGTGCCTTTAAAGCCGGTGTCTCTGGCAAGCCGCACCGCTTTTGTCACGGTGGCTTCATTGGCGTTGTCCTGCGTCAAACCCAGCGGGTAACTCATGCCCATGGCCTGCCCGCCGACCGAGGTGGCGACCGTGATGAGCTGAGATTTGATGTACTCCAGCGGATCAAACGCCAGCGTGGGCGTTGACTGCATGCCGAGGTTTTTGCACAACGCCGCTTCGTTTACGTAAAAAACCCCGAAGCGTTCGCTCGCACGCGCGATGGCGAGCGAATGCCACACCGCACCGGCGCTATCCACTTCAACGTCGATTTCCAGCGCGCCGCCGGCGATGCCCCGGCTGACTTCGAGCGCATCCAGCCGCATCGCCACGGCTGAAATATCTTCGGGCGCAGTGACGCCTTTTAACACCACACCCGCGATGCCGGAAAACACCGTGGCTTCCAGTTCAGCGGCAGCGCAGTCGCGGTATATGCGCACAAAGACTTCAGCGCCGCCCTTCGCGGCTGCGTGTATCGCCGCAGGCATGCGCGCCTGCAGATCGGCCTGCCAGTCGCGGCCAGCCTGTTTGGGGCAATCGAGGATGATCGCGTCCGCCCACGCGGCGTACGCCTTGTCGCCAAGCTTCGCATCGTCGATGGACAACGCCAGCACCGAACGGCGGATGTATTTGGGCATCGGCTTTTCGCCGACGAATAGGGGTTTTTCGAGATTGTGCTGCATGGTTTGAGTGTTCATGCTGTAGCGAATCCTGCGTTGACCGGGGCTACTTGCCCGGAGGTCGCGCATACGCAGCCGGTGAAGCCCATGAGGTGCGCTTCGCTGGCGGCTTTGGCGGTGGCGGCTTTGTCTGCCACACCACCGCGTGATCCAGGGCGCCACAACGCGCCCAGCGGCTGCTTGCCCAGCATACGCGCCGCGACGAGTGCGCGCGTCATCAGGAATCGGCCCAGGCGAAATTCGTCCTGCGGTACCGGGCCCAACTGCATGGTGAGATCAATACGCCCCACGCCCAGCGCGGTCACGCGCGGACTGGCTTGCGCAATGGCATCCGCGTTCCAGAACCCTTTGGCGGATTCGAGCATCAGCACCAGTTCGGTGGTTCCCACGTCGATGCCGCGTTCGCGCTCCATGGCGGTGATGAGCGCATCGATCTCGGCCACTTCTTCAGCCGCATCGGGGCCGGGATAAATAATGCCGGTGATGCCGCGATGCATGGCTGCGCGCACGTCCGCCCAACGCGTGTCGCGAGCTATGCGCACAAATACCGCTGTCTGACTGTCACCGATTTTTTTGATCAGCGCACCCAGGCCCGCACGCGCGGACTCTTTTGCTTTGGGCGGCACGGTATATTCGAGATCGAGCACCACCACATCGGGAGCGATCTCTACATGGCTCGTGCCCGCCGCAGGGTCGTGCGCGGGCACGATCAACCAGGAACGCCGGTTATTTGTATTTTCTGCCATACACACTGCCTTTTCGTGTTGCGCCAAAAATTATTCCAGCCGTATTTTCGCATCCTTGATGAGCTTGGCGTACTTCACCAAATCGGCCTTGATCAACTCGCTGAATTGCCGAGGCGTGCTCACCAGCGGATCCGCGCCCATCACCAGCAGGGTATCCCTGACCTCCGGCGTGCGCAAGATTCTGCCGATTTCATTCGACAGTTTATCGATGATAGCGCCCGGCGTTTTTGCCGGCGCCAATAGGCCCTGCCACGATTTGACCTCGTAGCCCGGCAAACCCGCCTGCGTAAACGTCGGCACATCGGGCAAAGACAACAATCGTGTTTCACCCGACACCGCGAGTGCGCGGATGCGTCCGCTTTTCACAAACGGCGTCAGCGGCAGCGCATTGTTGGTGAACACCTGCACCTGACCGGCGATCAAATCCGTTACCGCAGGCCCCGCGCCTTTGTGCGGAATGTGCTGCATCCTGATGCCGGCGAGAATACTCAATAATTCAATCGCCAGATGGTTGGTGGTGCCGCTGCCCGACGACGCAAAATTCAAATGCCCCGGCTTGGCCTTGGCGAGCGCGATCAGTTCCTGCAAATTATTCGCCGGCAACGATGGGTTCACCACCAGCAGCGTTTCAGTGCCCACCATCGTCGCCACCGGCGCGAAATCTTTTACCGCGTCGTACGGGGTTTTGAGCAAACTCGGATTGATCACGTGCGTACTCGTCACATGCAGAATGGTGTAGCCATCGGGCGCTGCTTTCACCATGGCTTCCGAGCCGATGATGGTGTTACCGCCGCCGCGATTGTCCACCACCACTTGCTGCCCCCACGCGTCGGTGAGTTTCTGCCCGATCATGCGCGCCACGATGGTGGTACTGCCGCCCGGCACGAAGGGCACGATCAGGCGGATGGGTTTGGCCGGGTAATGGGATTGCGCCTGTGTGGATTGCGCCTGCGCGAGCGCCGGACAAAGCATTGAGCACACTGCAAGTAAATTAAATAATCCGTTTAAAAATATATACTTACGAGTCATCGCCATCTCCATGACGCTACGTGTTCTATTCCACCACGATGTTCGCCTCGCGTATGACTTTACCCCAGCGCGCGCGCTCCTGACGAATCAGGCTGGCGAACGCTTCGGGCGTGCCCGCGCTCGGCGTGTTGCCGTTCGCCTGCATGCGGTCGCGCACATCGGCAATCGCCAGCGCCTTCAGAATTTCGCCGTTCAGTTTGGTGACAATGGGCTTGGGCGTCCCGGCGGGCACGACGATACCGTTCCACGACGAGGTTTCATAACCCGGCACGGCGGCTTCAGCAACGGTGGGCACATCCGGCAACATCGGCGAACGCGTTGCCGTGGAAATCGCCAGCGCCTTGAGTCTGCCGGCTTTCACATGCGCCAGCGACGCCAGCGTATCGAAGCCGACCATGATCTGCCCGCCCAGCAAATCCACCACGGCAAGCGCGGCACCCTTGTACGGCACATGGGTGAGCTGCACGCCCGCCATCGCCTTGAACAGCTCGCCGCTTAAATGCGTCGAGCTGCCGTTGCCCGACGAGCCAAAACTGATGACGCCGGGTTTCGCCTTCGCCAGCGCAATCAGCTCTTTCAGATGGCTTGCGCCGAGTTTGGGATTCACCACCACAATCGTCGGCGTGGCGGTGAGCATGCTCACCGGCGCGAAATGTTTCTCCGGATCGTACGGCAGCGATTTTTTCAAATTCGGAATAATCGTGAGCATGCCGATCGACCCTAGCAACACGGTGTAACCGTCGGGCTGCGCCTTCGCCGTAATCTCGCCCGCAAGAATGCCGCTCGCCCCCGCGCGATTGTCGACCACCATCTGCTGTCCAAGGCTCACGGTAAGCGCAGTGGCCAGCAGACGTGCCGGCACATCGGCGGAGCCACCGGGCGCAAACGGCACGATGAGGCGGATGGGCTTGCTCGGATAGGGCTGTGCCGTGTCTGCTGCAACCGCTGATGCAGCCATTGCAACGAGGCCGCAGAACAGCGGCAACCCATACGCGCTCACGCGGCGCATGGCGGCAAACCTGAAATGCGCGCGTGCCGCCATCGGCTTTGCGCGAGCCACCCCTGCTTTGAATTCCATCACGACCAACGGCCTCCGTGCGGCGAGCGTGCCGTATTTTATCTGTATTGATACTGGCTTGATTTGACTTGCCGTGCCAGCTTTGGTCAAGCACTGGGTTTCGGGGAGGAAGACTTGACGGCGTCGTGGGCGCATAACCGCCAGTTACTTCGGTCGATAGTCACATATCGTTTTTCGTGCCCATTTTATCCGTTCTGAAAATACAAAAATTATTTTCATCCCATTGTTTTCATTGGGATATACTTAAGTTGGACAACAAAACTGCTGAGGCACTTTGAAAGCTAAGGTTTACATCGAAACTTCGGTTATCAGCTACCTTACGGCACGTCCGAACTACGACATCCGTGCAGTGGCCAACCAGAATATCACCCTTGAGTGGTGGGAGACGCAGCGGCCTAATTTCGATTTGCTCATATCGGAGTTTGTCATTGCCGAGGCCAGCCTCGGACATCCAGAGGCAGCACAGCGTCGCCTTGCTGCAATCGCCGATATCATGGAACTGCAAGCGACAGAGGAGGTTCGCGCACTCGCTCTGGAACTCATCCGCCGAAACGCTTTGCCGGCAAAGGCCGAAATCGATGCTTACCATGTGGCAATCGCTGCCGTAAATGGCATCGACTATTTGCTCACGTGGAATTGCGCCCATATAGCCAATGCGCATACCCGGCCAAGAATTGAATCCATCTGCCGGGCGCTTGGCTACGAGCCGCCCACCATCTGCACGCCGCAAGAACTCACGGAGGAATAGGCCATGTGGCAAGACCCTGTCGTCACGGAGACAAGACTGCTAAGAGAGCAATACGCCAGTCAATTCAGTCACGACGCTGACGCAATATTTCAAGACATTTTGCGTCGGCAAACCGCATCCGGCAGAAAGCTGGTCTCATTCCAGGCGCGTAAGCCAATCTCGGTGCAAGTTGTCGCCCAACAAGGCGCGCCAGCGGACACGCAAGACATCGCACGCCGTTGAGCTTAGACGTTGAGCGACCGCTATTGACAAAGCCTGACAGGGTGGTAGGAATGCAGATTAGCCTGCCGCCGCTCGCATGTTCAAACATGGTATGAGGCCTGTCAGACAAAATCCAAACCGCTACATCAATCGCCCGCCTTGCCGTCCACCCGCACGCTGACATAAGACCCCGGCGCATCTTCCAGCGCCTTGAGCTTGCCCTTGCCTGGAACGCGTGCGGCGGTCTTACCGCCGCCGTGTTTGTCCACCCACTGCTGCCAGTCGCTCCACCACGAACCGGCGTTTTGTTTCGCGCCGCCTAACCACGCGTCTGCGTCATCCGCGAGTTTGTCATTGGTCCAGTAGCCATACTTGTTAGCCGACGGCGGATTGACGATGCCCGCGATGTGCCCCGAACCGCCGAGCACGAAGCGCACCGGGCTGTTGAACACCTGCGCGCCGGCATAGACGGTTTTCCACGGCGCGATATGGTCTTCAACGGTGGAGACAAAATACAGCGGCGTTTTCACTTTCGCCAGATCAATCGGCGTTTTATTCAGCGTGAGGCCGCCGGGTTCGCGCAGCAGGTTTTTCAGATACATATTGCGCAGGTAGTAGCTGTGCATTGCCGCCGGCATGCGCGTGGAATCGGCGTTCCAATACAGCAGGTCAAACGCCATCGGCTCGCGGCCCATCAGGTAGTTGTTGACCACGAACGACCAGATCAAATCGTTGGCGCGCAGCATGTTGAAGGTGGTGGCCATCTCCGAGCCTTCGAGATAGCCGCGTTTGTTCATGCGTTTTTCCAGCGCGGCGATTTGTTGTTCGTCGATGAACACTTCGAGTTCGCCCGCTTGCTTGAAATCCACCAGCGTGGCGAAGAAGGTGCTGCTCGCCACGCGTTTGTCGTTCTTGGCGGCGAGGTAGCCCAGGGTTGACGCCGTGAGCGTGCCGCCGAGACAAAAGCCGACCAGGTTCAAATCCGGCGCATCCGCCGCTTTCAGCGCGGCATCGATAGCCGCCAGCGTGCCTTCGCTCAGATAATCCTCGAATGTTTTAGCGGCGTGCTTCGCGTCGGGGTTGATCCACGACACGATGAACACCGTGTGGCCCTGTTCCACCGCCCAGCGCACGAAGGAATTGTCGGCGCGCATATCCAGCACATAAAACTTGTTGATCCACGGCGGCACGATCAGCAGCGGGCGGCGATACACTTCTTTTGTCGTCGGCACGTACTGAATCAACTGCAACAAATCGTTTTGGAACACCACTTTGCCCGGCGTCGCCGCGATGTTCTCTCCCAGCTTGAAGACACGGCCATCGACCATTTTCACACGCAGATCGCCGTCGCCGCGCGCCAGATC
>CAMDDY010000130.1 GCA_945893125.1 Bordetella parapertussis | reverse complement strand
TTTAACCACTTTCGCCCAGCGATCCCTTTCCGCAACCAGCCATGTGCCCATCTCCTGCGGCGACATGGGGAGCGCAACGGTGCCGTGTGACGAGAGTTTTTCCTTGATGCTGGGCGTGCCCAGCACGCGATTCACCTCGGCGTTGAACTTGGCAATCACATCCGCGGGCATTTTCGCCGGCCCCATGATGCCTTGATACGAGCCGGTGACGAATCCTTCGAGGCCCGGCGTTTCCTGCACGGTAGGCACGTCGGGCAGACCGGGATCGCGCTTTTCGCTCGACACCGCTACGAGTTTCAAGCGGCCCGCGCGCACATGCGGCATGGTTTGCAGCATGCCCATGAACAACAGGTCGCCCTCGCCGGTGGCGACTGTCATGATGGAGGCTTGTCCGCCCTTGGTCGGCACGTACACCCACTTCACACCCGTGCGCTGCTCAAGTGACAGCGCCGCCACATGCACCGCCGCGCCCAAGCCCACCGGCACATTCAGCTTGCCGGGGTTGGCGCGGGCAAGCGTGATCAACTCTTTTACCGTTTTCACCGGCACGCTCGGATGCACGGTGAGCAAATGCGCCGAATATGAAATCATCGCCACCGGGGCGAAATCGCGAATGATGTCGAACGGCAGTTTGCTGTACATGCTGGGGCTGATCGCGAGGTTGCCCAGATCGTTCAGCACCGTGGTGTAGCCGTCGCCGTGCGCGCGCGCCGTGATATCCATGGCGATGGCGCCGTTGGCGCCGACACGGTTATCGACGATGACTTGCGGCCCCCACGCCTTGGTGAGTTCGGGTCCGATCATGCGCGCGAGAATGTCGGACGTGCCGCCCGCCGGATACGGTATCAGTATGCGTATGGGCTTGGCGGGCCAGGCTTGTGCGCTGGCGGCCAGCGGCAGTGCGGCGGCGACGATGGCCGTAGTGAAGGCAGTGGCGACAAAACGCATGGGATGCTCCTCTCGGTGGGTGCGTTGGGTGTTATGGATTCTAGTGTAGCCGCGTCGCGCGACGCTGTCGAACCCCGGCGCAGGATTATGATCGTGCGTATAGTATCCTTGGAAACTTCCATGAAACCGCTTGCATACCAACTGTTGCGCCTGCTGGCCGATGGCGAATTTCGCTCCGGCGTGGTGCTGGCGCAATCCACCGGCGTGTCGCGCGCGAGCGTGTGGAACGCGGTGCAGGCGATCGAAGCGTCGGGGATCGACGTATTCAGCGTGCGCGGACGCGGTTACCGGTTGGCGCTGCCGCTCTCCATGCTTAATGCGGAGCACATCAATCAATCGCTGGGCGATGCAGCGCCGTTTAATCTGGAAGTGGCCGATGAAGTGGATTCCACCAACACATTGCTGTTGCAGCGCGCGCAGGCGGGTGCGTCGCACGCCAGTGTGATTGCCGCCGAGTGGCAGCGCGCGGGTCGCGGGCGCATGAACCGGCCGTGGCATGCCGCGGTCGGCGGGGCGCTGACGTTCTCGGTGTTGTGGCGGTTTACGCAGGGCGCGGCGACGCTGGCGGGTTTGAGTCTGGCTGCCGGCTTGGCGGTGGTGCGCGCGCTGGAAGCGTTTGGCATCACTGAAGCGGGTTTGAAGTGGCCCAATGATGTGTTGTGGCGCGGACGCAAAATCGCTGGCATTCTGATCGAGATGCAGGGCGAGGCGCTGGGGCCGAGCGCGGTGGTGATCGGTGTCGGTATCAACGTGCGCTTATCGCCCGAGACCCACGCGCGCATCGATCAGGCGGCGGCGGATTTGGAGACGATACTGGGGCGCGCGGTGGATCGCAATCCATTGCTGGCGGCGCTTTTGAATGAGTTCAACAACACACTGCTCGAATTCGAACGCACCGGGTTTGCGCCGTTTCGCGAGGACTGGCAGCGCCGCCATGTGCATCAGGGTTGTGCCGTGCGGCTGACATTGCCCAACGGCGCGCGCGAATCGGGCGTGGCGCGCGGCGTCGGCGCTGATGGGTCGCTGATACTTGAAACCGCGCGCGGCGTGCTACCGTTTCACAGCGGTGATGTGAGTTTGCGCGCGGCGAGGCACGCGGCATGAACGCCGGGGTGAATATTCTCGCCATCGACGCCGGTAACAGCCGCATCAAGTGGGGCATTGCCGACGGCAACGGCTGGCTGCGGCGCGCGTGGCTCGCGACCGCCGAAGTCGAGACGCTCGGCGCCGTGCTGAAAGAATTACCGGCGCCGGCGCGCATTGTGGTGTCGAACGTGGCGGGCGAGCGGGTGCGCGAGGCATTGACCCGCGCGCTGGCCGGTTGTGGCGTGGCGCCGTTATGGGTCACCGGGCGCGATGAACAATGCGGCGTGCGCAGCGGCTACGCCGATCCGGCGCAACTGGGTTCTGATCGCTGGGCGGGGTTGATCGCGGCGTGGAAGCTTTACGCAAACGCGAGTAATTCCGGACAGGCGGGGCGCGCCTGCGTGGTGGTCAACGCCGGCACTACCATGACGGTGGATGCGCTGTCGAGTGAAGGCGTGTTTCTCGGCGGCGTGATCGTGCCCGGTCTGGATTTGATGCGCGCGTCGCTTGAGCGCGGCACCGCGCAATTGCGATTGCAGCAAGGCGCGTTTTATTATTTTCCGGACAACACCGCAGACGCGATCATGAGCGGCGCAATCAATGCATTGGCCGGCGCCATCGACCGCATGCGCGGCTACATGGAAGAAACCGGCCAGGGCGCCCCGCTCGTGGTACTGTCGGGCGGCGCGGCTGCGTTGATCAAGCCGAGGCTTAACGTCGCGGTGGAGCTGGTGGATAATCTGGTGCTTGAGGGCTTGCTCGAAATTGCAAAACAAAAATAATCCCATGCGCGCGTTTTTTCTGCTGTTCGTGCTCGCCAACTGTGCGTTCTTCGCTTGGGATCGTTACCTGCGCGTGCCGCTCGGGGTCGAAGCGCATAGCCGGCAGGTGGAGATTACGCCGGAGAAAATTCGCTTGGTGAAAGAGGCGGCTCAACCCGGCAAGGCAAATTCGCCGGCGGCGTGCATGGAGTGGGGCGCGTTCGCCGGCGCAGCCGTCGCGCGCGCCGATGCCGCGATGGCGGAACTCGGGCTGCCCGCTTCGCAGTTCAAGCGGGTGACGGTGGATGCGAGCGGCTACTGGGTGTATATCCCGCCGCTCAAATCCAGAAACGAAGCGGAGAAATCCGCCCGGGCATTAAAGGAACTCGGTGTCACGGAATACTCGGTGGTGCAGGAAAAAACGGAATGGCGCAATGCGATTTCGCTGGGCATATTTCGCACCGATGAGGCCGCGCAATCATTTCTTAAATCATTGCAGCGTCGCGGCGTAACCGACGCCATCGCCGAGAAGCGCGAGAATTTTCTGCGGCAGGTGGTGTTCTACGTGCGCGAACCGAGCGAAGCGACGGTGGCGAAACTGGCGGCGATACGCGCGCAGTTGCCGGCGAGCGAAGTGCGGGCGGTGCCGTGTCCGGCGTGATGGCGTTGTAACGCTATCGCAGGGAGTCATTGCAAGCCTTTGTTTTAAATCATTTTTTTCTAATGGCAACAAGCAGAGCCGTGGTCGATTGCTGATGCAGAAACGGAATCGAAAACACCGTGCCGCCCCAGCCGCGCACGTCAATCGCGCCCACGATCGCATCGGCTGACCAGTCGCCGCCCTTCACCAGCACGTCGGGGCGTATCGCGCGGATCAGTGCGAGCGGCGTGTCGTCGTCAAACCAGGTCACGGCGCTGACCGCTTCGAGCGAGGCAATCACCGCGGCGCGATCTTCCAGGCGATTGATCGGACGATCATCGCCCTTGCCGAGGCGGCGCGTGGAGGCATCGCTGTTGAGCGCGACGATCAGGCTAGCGCCTTGCGCGCGCGCCTGCGCGAGATAAGTGACGTGCCCGCGATGCAACACATCGAATACACCATTGGTAAATACCAGCGGGCGCGGCAGCGTTTGCACGTGTGCCGCGAGATTATCGGTCGGCGCCGGCGCGCGGATTTTTTTCTCGAAGGCGGGTGGCGGGAAATCCACGCGAGGGCGATCAGTAAATCAGTAACCAGGCGTGCAACGCCTAGTCGAGATATTCAAACAGCCGCACGACTTTTTGCACACCCGCCGTGGTGCGCGCGACTTCGGTGGCCGCATCGGCTTCCGCGCGCTTGACCAGTCCCAAGAGGAAAACGGTGCTGTTCTCGGTGACCACCTTGACGTGAACCGGATTAAATTTCTGCCCGTCCACGAAACGCGTTTTCACCTTGGAGGTGATGAACGAATCATTCGAGCGCACCGTCAGCGCGCTGTTGCCCGAGACTTGCAATTCGTTGTAAACGCCGCGCACGTTTTCAACGCCGCGCGCAATGCGTTCGGCTTCTTCGCGCGCCGCTGCGTTGGGCACTTCGCCCGTCAGCAGCAGCAGCCGGTTGTAGCTGGTGGTGTTGATGTGCGCCGAGCGCAGCCGGTCGTCGATGCGGCTCGATGCCGTGAGTTCAATGCCCTGATCTTCGGTAATGGTGCCGACCGTTCGGCGATCTTCCGCCATCAGCATGCCGCCGGCTGCCACGCCGCCCACGGCCGCGACCACGCATCCCCCGAGCAACGGCAACGCTGCAATGATCAGCAATCCGACGATGTTTCGTACATTGCGCATTAGTCCACCCCCAATAAAAGACAGTCGATAGCGTCACACAAACAATGCAACGTCAGCAGATGTACTTCTTGTATGCGCGCGGTGTTTTGCGCCGGCACGCAGATATGGACGTCTTTTGCGGCCATGAGTTCCCCAATCGCGCCGCCGTTGCGTCCGGTGAGCGCAACCACGGTGAGCGAACATTCGTGCGCCGCGTTGATTGCCGCGATCACATTTTTGGAGTTGCCGCTGGTCGAAATTGCCAGTAACACGTCGCCCGCGCGCCCCAGCGCGCGCACCTGCTTGGAAAAAATCTGCTCGAAATCGTAATCGTTGGCGATCGAGGTCAGCGTGGAGCTGTCGGTGGTGAGCGCAAGTCCGGCGAGTCCGGGGCGTTCTTTTTCAAAGCGGTTCAGAAGTTCCGCCGAAAAATGCTGCGCGTCCGCCGCCGAGCCGCCGTTGCCGCAGGCGAGTATTTTGCCGTCGGCCTTGAGACAATCGACCATCAACAGCGCGCCGTTGGCGATCGGGCCGGCGAGCGCATCCATGCACTCCAGCTTCAAGTGCGCGCTTTCGGAAAACAGTTCGCCGATGCGGCTTACGAGGTCCATGACGCTATTTTGCCCCTGAATGCGGCATTTGTACAGCGAGGGTTGGGGAAGGCGCGGGGCTGCGTGCCAGGCTACGCGCTGAACGCGTCGCGTATCCACTCAATCGGGCCCGTACCGTTGGTTCCGCGGCTCATCAGCACCGCATCAAAGCGGCACGGCGGCGTGCGGTCCAGCGTGGCGATATACTGCAGGGCGGTGCGCGTGAGCTTGGCGCGCTTGGACGCGGTGATACTCGCCGCAGCGCCGCCAAAAGCGTTGCTCGCGCGGGCGCGCACTTCGACAAACACCAGTGTTTTGCCGTCGCGCGCGATCAGGTCGATTTCGCCGTAACGACCGCGATAGTTGCGCTCGACTATTTGTAAACCCTGGCTTTCAAGGAACTTTGCCGCGCGTGCTTCAGCGTCCTTGCCGCGCTCGTTCACGGTTTGGCCGTTACGGTGGGCACGGGTTTGGCGGGCAATGGCGCGGGTGCGGATGCCGGAGGTGGTCCGGGCATTGCCGGCGGCAGGTTAGCGCCGATGCGCGCGTTGACCAGCTCGCGTGCAAAGTGCCGGTCGCGTCCGAGCGTGAGTTTCCCGATGACGCCGTCCAGCGTGAGATCGGTTTGGCGCGCCAGCAGCACCTGGCCGATGCGCCACGCGTCGATGCCGAGCGCGTAGAGCCGTTCCAGATCGGCTTCACCGCGAAAGTCCTGCCGCGGATAAACCATCACCGCCGGATGATCGCGTTGCAGTAGCCACGGCATGTCGAAAAAAGTAACACCTGCAAGCTCCACCGCCGCCGCTGGTCCGCCATCGCCGGTGTAAATTTGCGACGAGGCGTAGACGGCGAGCGGATCCAGATAAGCGCGCACCGCGCGTGCCTGCCGCGCATCGAGCGCGAGAAAAGCCATGTCCGCCACGCGCAACTCAGCCGCCTGTTTGAGCCGCGTGAGTTCGGCCGGGCTGGTGTTATAGGAAAACTCAGCGATCAGCTTGCCGCCGAGCTTGGTAAATTCACTGGTAAACGCCAACTGCAGGCGCTTCAGCAGCGGGCTGTCGCCAGCGATGATGTAGGCGGCGCGCTTGCCGTCGCGATAGGCAAGACGCGCGGCCTGATGCGCCTCGGATTCAATTTGCAGACTGAGCACATGCAGGTTGGGACGATTGGGCGTCTTGCCTTCCGGTGCATTGAGCAGCAGTGTCGGCACGCTCGCGTCGGTATTGGCAATGGCTGTGACGGCAGCGCGGATCAGCGGGCCAACCACTAGCCGCGCGCCAGTCTGCGTGGCCTGTTGGTAAACCGCGCTCGCCTGTTTGGGATCATCCCCCACGGCATACACGCGTACCGGCAGTGTTTGCCGGCCATCGGTTTTAGATGCCGCCAGAAAGCCATCGCGCAGCGCTTCGGCATGCCGCCTGAACACGCTGGAATCCACCGGCAGCAGCAATGCAATGTGCGGCGCGTCTACCGCGGCGACGCCCGGCACACTGGACTGTGCGCTGGCTATCGACCACGCGCCGCCGTATAGTAGCGCGGCCAATAAGGCTATCAGCAATCGCGTGCGCGCCTGCCCATGAATGCATCCCAAAGCGAAACCCCGTCGAAGCGTACTAATCATGCGACATTATATGTAGTTGCCACGCCGATAGGGAATCTGGCCGACATCAGTGCGCGCGCCGTTGAGATTTTGGGCAACGTCGGCGCCATAGCGGCGGAAGACACCCGCGTCACGCGGCATTTGCTCGATCATCGCGGAATCACCGCGCGGCTGATCGCACTGCACGCACACAATGAAGAACGTGCGGCGCGCGAGGTGCTGGACATTCTTGCCGAAGGAAAAAGCGTGGCATTGGTCAGTGACGCCGGCACGCCGGCGATATCCGATCCCGGCGCGCGGCTGGTGGCGCTGGCGCGCGAGGCCGGGTATTGCGTCAGCCCGATTCCAGGTGCGAATGCAGCCGCCGCTGCCGTATCAATCAGCGGATTTCTGTCACCGCATTTTTTGTTTTACGGATTTCTGCCGGCGCGCGCGAGCGCGCGGCGCACTGAACTCGCGGCGCTGGTAGCGCTGCCGTACTCGCTGGTATTTTACGAAGCGCCGCACCGCGTGGCGGACTGCGTGGCTGATCTGACGGCGGTGTTCGGCACGGCGCGGCGCATTTTGATCGCGCGCGAATTGACCAAGCTATTCGAGGAGACCCACGTGTGCGTGCTGGGCGAAGCGCCGGCGTGGCTGGCCGCGGACGCACATCGCGGCAAGGGTGAATTTGTGTTGGTGGTTGAGGGCGCGGTTGCTGCTTCAGCCACGGAGTCGGTTGATGTCGATAAAACACTCAAGGCGCTGCTCGACGAATTGCCGCTGAAACAGGCGGTGGCGCTGGCGGTGAAGATTACCGGCGGGAGCCGCAATGCGTTGTATCAGCGGGCGCTGGCGATGAAAAATGAAACGGTGCAGGAGTGAGCAATAAATTAACCATGGTTTACGGTGGGCGTTTTTGCGGGCTTTGTGGCCTGGCTGCTCAAGCCCGGCAATTGACCGTTCGATGGGGTGCGGATACATTGGGTCTATGCAAAAAGACCGTTTGAATTTCCCACTCCCCCTCCCCCGATTGACGGTGCAATCCCCGGAGCGGATACGGGCCGCCCGGTTCACGCGTGAATCTGACGGCTCGAAGTAAGTGCCGCGTTATTCACCGATAATCCCGATGCGGATCTGTATCTATGGTGCGGGTGCTATCGGCGGACATGTCGCCGCGCGCCTTGCAGCAGCCGGCATGCACGAGGTATCGGTCGTGGCGCGGGGCCCGGTTCTGCAGGCCCTGCGTGAGAGCGGCTTGGTGCTGCACACCGCCGGACGGGAAATTCGCGCCCGGCCCCACGCCGTGACGGACGATCCGTCGTCGTTGCCACCGCAGGACCTCGTCGTCGTCGCACTCAAAGCGCCCGGATTGCCGGCCATCGCCGCCACGCTCTCGCGCCTGCTTACGCCGGGGGGGCGCGCCCTGTTCGTGACGAATGGCATTCCCTGGTGGTGGCATTACGGTATTGCGGCGCAGCCCCGCCATCTTCCGCTGGTCGACCCGGGCGCCGCGCTTTGGAACGAGGTCCAGCCGCAGCGCGCGCTGGCCTGCATCGTCTATTCGGCGAACGCGCTGGCGCGCCCGGGCGTGATTCACCACGGCGGCAACGACCGCTGGCTGATCGGGGCGCCCGACGCATCTGACGCATTGGGCCGCGAGAGCGTGGATCAGGCCGTCGCCGCATTGTGCGGGGCCGGGCTGACTGCCGAGGCCACGCCGAACCTGCGCCGCGAAGTGTGGCGCAAGCTGGTCACCAATGCCGCCGGCAATTCGGTAAGCGCGCTCACCCGCCTCGGCTTTCACGCGCTGGGCGCGGCGCCGGGAACGCGGGCGGTGGTAGCCGCCCTCATGCGCGAGACACTGGCGGTGGGCGCCGCCCTCGGCTACGACTTGCGCGCGGAGATCGATGTCGAGCAGACTTCCCGGCGCGCCAACACGAAACCCGATCAGCTTCCGCATTCGATGTTGTGGGATGTGCTGACGCATCGCCCGTTGGAAGTGGAGGCCGGGCTTGGGCAAATCCAGGCGTTTGCACGCGACGCGGGCGTCGCCGTGCCGACGATAGACGTGGTGGTCGCGCTGCTCCGCGGGATCGATCGCGCGGGACGCGCTGAGCGGGAAAAATCCCATTGAAGCAGCCCCGTGAGGAGCGAGGGGCTGCGTGCCGCATCCCCGGAAACGCGACCGGGTGGAGGCGTTGCCATCACCGGCGCGCTCGCATGCGTTGACGCCGCCGCCGGCATCCGTTAGCTTGTGTTGCCTATCACCGACAGATTATTGACACTATGGGGCCACTCGTGAAAGCAAAGTCCGAGATCAAATCCGCATTGCAGGTCTTCAATCAATCCGATGTGCCGACGTCGCCGGGCGTGATCGAAGGGCTCCTGATCAGGAAGCTCGCCGGCAGCGCCGCCCATCCCAGCGAACGGATCAGCGTGGGACTGGCGACGTTCGGCCCCGGCACGCACGAGCATCTGCACTGGCACCTGATCGAGACTTTTCACTATATCGTCGCCGGCCAGGCAATCGTGAGGGACATCGAAGGCAACAGCTTCGCGGTGAAGCCCGGGGACGTGGTCTACGGCCCGCCGGGCATGCGCGGTGCGCACGAGTGGGAAGTGAAGGAGACGCTCCAGCTGCTCACGATCAAAGCCACCAACGCGCCCGAGCGGGCCATCCAGTTCAACATCGACCGCGCCACGATGGAATCGAAAGCCGAGATCGGCTATCTGATCGACCGCGGCGCGGCCGACATGAAGGAATCGTTCTATTGAGAACGTCAATTCGTACCTCGGAGGCGTTGCTGCCACGGCGCGCCCGGTCGATGCGTAGTCCCCTGCGCGCCTGGCAACATGCCTGGCTCTTTTCGCTGGTTGCGGTGCTTGTTGCCGGGCCCGCGCTGGCCGCGCTGGCCACAGATAGGGACCGCTATCCTTCGCGCCCGATACGCTTCCTCGTGCCCAACCCGCCGGGCGGCGCCAACGATGTGCTCGCCCGCATCCTGGGCCAGAAGCTCGCCGAGGCGATGGGGCAGCCCGTCATCATCGACAATCGTCCGGGTGGCGCCGGCATTATCGCGACCGAACTCGCGGCGCGTGCGATGCCCGACGGCCACACGCTGCTGCTGGGGTTCAATGGAAACCTCGCTTTCACGCCGACGCTACGCCGCACGCCATACGATCCGCTCCGGGATTTCGCACCGGTCGCGCTGGTAGCCGACTCGCAATACCTGATGGTGGCCCATGCCTCGGTCCCGAATTCGCTGAAGGCGTTCGTGTCCTACGCCAAGTCCCGCCCAGGTCAGATCAACTATTCGACCGCAGGCAGCGGCTCGCCATCTCACCTCGCTGCCGAGCTTTTCAAGCAGGCGGCGGGGGTCAATCTGGTCCACGTTCCCTATAACGGCGGCGCACCGGCAGCCACCGCCGTCATGGCTGGCGAAGCCCAGCTTTTCATCGGCAGCGTTCCGGTCACACTGCCTCACGTGAAGGCAGGAAGGCTGCACGCCCTCGGCGTCACGGGTTCGAGCCGCTCGCCGGTCGCACCGGAGATCTCGACGATTGCCGAGCTCGGCTATCCAGGCTTCGACGTGAGCGCGTGGTACGGCGTGCTCGTTCCGGCGCGCACGCCGAACGCGGTCGTCGCGCGGCTCAATGCAGAAATACTCAAACTGCTGCGTGTTCCCGATGTGATCGAGCAGATGAGACGGCAGGGCCTGGACGCCACAGGCAGCACGCCACGGCAGTTCGCGGCCCATCTTGAGCGTGAAGTGTCCAAATGGGCGCGCGTGGTCAAGGAGGCAGGCATTAAAGCCGACTGATCGAAACGGCGCCTGCGATCAGTGTGGTTTGAGAAATTGGGCATAACGCGCGCTTCCCGCCGCACGCGATACTCGGGCGACTTCGAACGCGTGCGGAATTCAGACTGCGTGACGCACTGCGCAACCGCGGCGAAGCAAGGCGCCGCATGGTGTGACGGCGCCGAATGCGAAGTTGCGCTCGATAGCTGACTATCTTCGCCTCTGGTTGATTCGTGAGTGCCAGTTCGATGGCGCCGACGATCTTGGTTTTTAGATGATTCGCGGAAATGGTGTTGATCTCTGTTCTGCCGCACTTATTATCGCGCCCCGTGGCTCGGACTCACCATCCCGTGGATAGGGCGCGCCCTTCACGTTTGACC
>CAMDDY010000129.1 GCA_945893125.1 Bordetella parapertussis | reverse complement strand
CGGGCTTATGGGTTCCCGCCTGCGCGGGAACGACGGGCTTGGTTTAGCGCGCACCAGAATCCCCGATAGTCCTACTTCAACAACCGCGCCGACAACCAATCCGCCATGTAATCGGTGCCGACCTGCCGGTTGTCCACCTGGCAGTGCTCGGCACCGCCTTCGTCCTCGTCAAAAATCTTCAGCGTCTTGTCCTTCGAGCCGACCTTGGCATACAACGTATCCGCCACCGCGCGCGGCGTGAGTTTGTCCTGCGTGCCCCACATAATAAGGAACGGGCAGGTGATTTTATCCGCCACGCCTTCGAGCGTGAATTGTTTGACCTTTTCCATCGCGCTGTCCATGTCCTTTGTTCCCAGCACCCACGGCAACTGAAAGTGCGAGGTGGCGACACTGTTGTAATCGGCCTGCATCTTCGCCCAGCGCTCCTGCCACACCGCGTGATAGTCGTAATGCGGACCCCACGCCACGCACGCGGCGTAGCGTTTTTCGAAGGCCGCCGCGCGCGGCGCGTAGTAGCCGCCCGCGCTATACGCCATGATCGCCACGCGTTTGGCGTCCACGTCGGCGCGTTGGGCGACAAACTCGTACGCCGGCGTGCCTGCCGCTTCATAGTCAAAACGCGCGGGAATATTGCGCAGCCGCAGCGCTTCGCCCTGACCGGGGCCGTCGATGGCGAGCGTGTGAAAGCCGCGCTGCGCAAGCTCGGCGCCCGCGAACAGCACGCTCATTTCCTTGCAGTTATCGAGGCCGTCGAACAGCACCACCGTGGGCGCCGGGCCTTTCGCATAGGGCGATTTCAAAAAATACGCGGGCAGTGCCGTGCCTTCGTACGGCACATCGACGATTTCCAGATTAGCGTAGCGGCGCGTGAGGCCTTCGCGAAAGCAGCGCAGCGCCTTGCGATAGATGCTGATCTTCAAATCGCCGGGCGCCACCATGCGCTCGCCGGTGTAATAGTAATTGCCCGCGCGCAAATAATAGTTGCCCGCCGTGGCGCTGTTGCCGGCCTTGGCCGCGGCGTCGCCCGCCGCCGCTACTTTGTCGGCGACAGCACACCACTCTTCGTGCCATGCCTTATCCAGATCCGATTCGTTCGCGCGCTGATGCAAGCGCTGCACGATCCAATCGATCTCCCCCAGCGCCACCGCGCCGTACGGCGCCATGCCCTTGCACACCAACGCTGCGTTCGACCATTGAAAATTTTGCGGAAAGCTGTGTATCCAGTTGCCGTTATAATGCGATGCCATAAAAGTCCTTTATAAACAATTAGTTATGGTATTCCAACGCGAGGGAAATAGAATTTCGGGCGGGAGCGATCCCACCCTACAACACCCACGCCTCACGCCTCACGCCTCGCGCCTAACCCCTCACACATCAAAGCATCTGCTTGAGCGCAGGCTCGAATTTAGCATCCATGAGCACATACAACATGCGCACCGGCTTGCCGGAGCGATTGCTCCACGCGTGATTGGTGCCGCGCTGTATCACCACATCGCCGGCCTTCAGATGCACCTCGGTATCGTCGAGCAGCATGGTGATTTCACCTTCGAGTACCACCGCGTAATCCACGGTCTCGGTGCGATGCATCAGCGGATGCCGCGCGCCGTGACCGAGCGTTGAAGCCTCGGCGTTGCCCACGCCCGCGAATACCGCTTTGGCTTTGCCGGCATCCAGATTCAGAATCTCCTCGGTCTCCGGCGGCACAATGGAAATACGAAATGTCGTGCCCTGCGGCGCCGGGTGCAGCGAGCGCGGGCCGAGTGTGGGATCGGGTTCGCTTTTGGCGATGGGTATGGGCGAAGCATGGGTCTTCCAGATATCCGTCGATACCAGCCCAGGCCACAGCGGCACGGTCTTGACCGCCGTGGCATGACCGTCCGACACAATGATGGCCTTGCCATTATCGTCGTGACCGGTGACGACGCGCCGGATACGTTCTTCCATGTGTGTTTCCTTGAATGTTTAGTCGATGCGTATGCCGGCGGCCTTAACCACCGCAGACCATGTAGCAAATTCCTTGCGGATGAACACGCCGAGTTCCTCCGGTGTGCTGCCCACGGCGCGCGCGCCGACACTCTCGATGCGTTTCTTGAACGCGGCGTCACCGAGCGTCGTAACGAATGCCTGATTCAGCCGCGCGATCACCGCAGCAGGTGTTTTTGACGGAGCGACCACGCCCTGCCAATCAAAAAATTCGTAGCCCGCAACACCGGCCTCGGCGATGCTCGGCACATCGGGGAGTGCCGCGTCGCGCGTAGCCGAACTCACGCCCAGGCCGATCAGCCTGCCGCTGCGCAGGTGTTGCACCGAGGCCGGCACAGAGGTGAAATTAATCGCGGTCTCGCCGCTAACACTCGAAATCACCGACGGCCCGCCGCCCTTGTACGGAATGTGCAGCATGCGCATGCCGGTGCGATGCATCAGCAATTCGCACGCGAGGTGGCCCGAACTCGCGTTGCCGCCCGATGCGTAATTGAGCGCGCCCGGCTTTGCTTTGGCGAGCGCAATCAGCTCTTTTACCGAACGCACCGGCACCGACGGATGCACCAGCAGCACCTGCGTCACCGTCGCCGCCAGACTCACCGGCGCGAAATCCTTTTCGCTGTCATAGGGTAATTTGCGCAGCGCAAACGGATTCACGCCGAACGCCACATTTGCGACACCCAGCGTGTAACCGTCTGCTGCTGCCTTGGCGGTGAGATCCATGCCGATGGTAGCCGCCCCGCCGGGCCGATTGTCGATGACGACCTGCTGCCCCAGATGCTCCGACAGCGCGGGCGTGAGCATGCGAAACACCACGTCGGTGGCGCCGCCGGCGGCAAACGGAATGATGATGCGCACCGCGCGGTTCGGGAAATTCTGCGCGGCGGCGTTGCCGCAAACAAGTAGCACAAGCACCGCGCAAGGCGAAAGAAGATGTTTCATGTCGTCACTCATTCCCGTCAGATTACGCGAAACAACTTTCCGCCACCGGGCACATCACGCGCGTCACCCGCCAGCCGCAACATTTTCCACATCGACGCCGAGGTCGCGGTCAGCACCGGCTTGCCGAGTTCGCGTTCAAGCGGTTCAATGATGTCGAGCGTATGAAAATTCGTGCAACTGATAAAGATGGCCTGCGCCGCTGGGCGATTAACCGCACGCACGAGCGCCGCCACTTGTTCGGGCGTCACGGCGGCGGCGTTGTGCGGGCCGACTGCCACGCCACTGGTGCCGAAGCCATCAATCGCACAAACCTCGAAGCCCGATGTTTCCAGAAAACCGCGCAGATAATCGTTCTGCCATGGCTCGTACGGCGAGGCAACGCTCACGCGCGTGACGCCGAGCGCGCGCAACGCGTCGCAACTCGCCGTGCTGGTCACGGTGGCGGGCACGCCGGCGGCGGCTTCAATGGCGGCGATAATCGCGCGGTCGGCGTTAGCACCCCGGCCTGCGTCATTCACCACGCCGCCCGCAGTACAGCCGAAGCAGATGACATCCACTTTGGCGTGCGCGAGTAGTTTCGCCGCGCGCGGCGCTTCATCGTCCATCCACAACAAATTTTCGCGCGTGCCGACAGCCGTGCCCGTGCGGGTAACGTGCGCGGACACGCGCATGGTGTGTATCGACGCAGTGCCGCCGGCCATGCGCTGCATTTCGAATTCCATCACCGAATTGAGCGAGGGCACGATCAGGCCCAGCTTGGGCACGCGCGTGTTCATCGCTGCGATCACCGTGTCAGTCGGCGCGTGCGCCGGATTCGCGCACCACCTTGCCCCACTTGGCGAGATCCGTGCGGATCAGGCCGGCAAAGGCATCGGCGCTCTGGCGAAACGGATCAAAAGCAACGTTCGCCATCTGCGCACGCACTTCTTTCATCTGGGTGTATCGCTCGATTTCCGTATTGAGCCGGTTGACGATCGCCGGCGGCGTGCCGGCGGGCGCGAGCAGGCCGATCCAGGTGATGGCCTCGTAGCCGGGCAGTTTCGCGGCCTCGGCGGCGGTTGGATATTCCGGCGCCATCGGCGAGCGTTGCGCGCTGGTCACCGCCAGCATGCGCAGCTTGCCCGAGCGCGCATGCGGCAACGCGGTGCCGAGGCTGGTCGACAGCACCGGCACCTGGCCGCCGATCACCGCAAGCGTCGATGGACCCGAGCCGTTGTACGGCACATGCAGCAACTTGATATTCGCCATGGCGTTGAACAACTCCATGCCGACGTGCATCACCGTGCCGCTGCCCGCCGAGGCGTAGCTGACCACACCGGGGGATGCCTTCGCCATCGCGACCAGCGCGCCCAAGTGCGGCGCGGGCAGCGACGGATGCACCGCTATGCAGTCGGGTGAGGAGCCGACCGCGCTGACCGGTGCAAAATCGCGCAGCGGATCGAACGGCAGCTTGGCAAACAGGCTCGGGTTGATCGCGTGTACGGTGCTGGTCATCAGCAGCGTGTGTCCATCGGGCGCGGCCTTGGCGACGACATCGGCGGCGATGTTGCCGGTGGCGCCGGGGCGGTTTTCAACGATGAAGGTCTGGCCGAGCGACTCGCCGAACTTCTGCGCAAAAATGCGCGCCAGCACATCGACGCCGCCGCCGGGCGCGAACCCGACCATCACACGCACCGCGCGCGCGGGGTAGTTCTGCGCCGACGCGGGCACGGACACACTGAGTGCTGCGGCAGCGGCAAGCATCATCAGGCGATAAGGGTGCGACATGGATACTCCAGTGAAACGGGCGCAACCGCGAAACTGACTGCTATCGTAACGGGCGCGCCGAAACGCGGCAACCCTACTTCTGTAACCTACTCCAGCATTGTGCGGTGCTGCTACTCGGCGCGGATGCCCGCCTTGCGGATGACCTCGGACCAGCGGGCGGTTTCCTTTTTCAGTAGCGCCGCAAAGGCTTCCGGCGTATTGCCGACGACTTCCGCGCTCACGCCGAGCAATCGCTCCGCGACATCGGCGCGGCCCAGCACGCGCACGGCGTCCTGATGGATTCTTGCTACGAGTGAAGCCGGCGTTTTTATCGGCGCAAACAATCCGAACATCGCGGCGGACTCATAACCGGGCACGCCCGACGCCGCGACCGTCGGCAAGCCGGGGAACAACGACGTGGGCTTCTCGCCGGTCACCGCCAGTGCCCGCAGTTTCCCGGCCTTGATCTGGGGCGCGACCGCGCCCGGCGCCAGAAACATCACCTGCACTCGCCCGCTGGTGAGATCGGTAATGGCGATCGACACGCCCTTGTAATTGATGCGCATGATATCGATGCCCGCCATCGCGTTGAACAATTCGGCGGCGAGATGGGTGGAAGAACCCAATGCAGACGACGCATAGTTGAGCGCGCCGGGTTTTTGTTTCGCCAGCGCGATCAGCTCGCGCACCGATTTGACCGGCAGCGATGGCGTCACCACTAGCACATTCGGTATACGCGCAACCAGCATGACCGGCGAAAAATCCCGCGCCGGATCCCATTGCACCGTGCGCAGGAGCGGCGCGATCCAGATGGTATTGCCGTATAACAAAAGCGTGTGGCCGTCCGGCCTGGCCTTGGCGACGAACTCGGCGGCGGTCGCAGGCCGGTTTTCAATGACCACCTGTTGCCCCCAGGCAGCGCTCAGTCCTTGTCCCAGAATGCGCGACACCAGGTCGCCCGCGCCGCCGGCCTCGGAGGTGGCGATGTGCACGGTCCGCTGCGGAAAATCTTCGGGGGACGCAGCCATCGCCGCATGCGCATTTGCAAAAACGAGCAGCGCCGCGATATGCAGTGCGGAAACGGGGCGGCACTGCACGCCGGATACGAGTGATATCATCGGAACCATTGTAATGCACATTCCGCGTCACATTGCCTGTGCAATGCCATCACAAGCCCCCCCTAAAAGGAATCTCTCCAATGACCAAGCAATACAGTGCCATTGTGCACAGCCTGACGCCGTTCACCGCGAAGTTTGAAGTGGATGAGGCGGCGCTGCGCCGGCATCTGCGGCGGCTGCGCGACGCGGGCGTCTCGGTCTACATCGGCGCGGCCGGGGCGGCCGAAGGCAACACGCTGACGCGCGACGAGCGCAATCGCGTGCTGTCCATCGCGGTCGAGGAATTAAAAGGCAAGGTGCAGGTGCGCGCCGCCGGTGTGGAGCCGCGCGACGCGGCGGAAATGGTGGCATTTCTGCGCGACGCTGAATCCATCAAGGTGGACGCGGCGCAAATCTATTCGATGGATATGGGACACGGGCTGGTGCCCAACCGCAAGGAAATCGAAACCTATTTTTGCACCGCCATCGAAGCCACCGGATTGCCGGTCATCATTTCAAATCAGAAAAAAGTCGGCTATCCGATCCCGCTCGATCTCATCGAGCAGCTTGCCGCGAAATATCCCAATCTGTCCGGTTACGCGTACGACGTGAACGACACCTTCTACATGATCGAACTGTTGCAACGGCTTGGCGACCGGCTCGAAATCCATTGTTCCGGAACCGAGAATGCGCTGTTCACACTGGGCATGGGCGGCAACGGTTATCAGGGCATGGAAGGCAACATCGCGCCGCATCTTGCCGCCGGCGTGGTGGCGGGCTTTGTCGCCAATGACATGAAGCTGATGCACGACTCGTTTCGCAAACTGATGCAGTTGCGCACCATCCTGCGCGGCCCGGTGCGCAGCAATATGCGCGGCATCAAGCCGGTGCTCAATGCCTACGGCTTCGACGGCGGGCATGTGCGGCCGCCGCGTATCGCCATCAGCGCGGCTGAACTCGACGCGGTGCTGCCACAGATCGAAGCCTTGCAAATTCCGGAAATGCAGGGCTGGCAGCGGCGCTAATTGACTCAACGCAGCGCGGCGGAACTGCCGCCCTGCCGCGTTATTTTTCGTGTAGCTTCGCGTCCTTGATGACCTTGCCAAGCTTGGTCATGTCGGACTTTATCGCTGCGGCGAATGCCTCCGGCGTGCCGGTGGCGACTTCAGATCCGCCGTTCAGAAATTTTTCCTTGAGGTCCGCGTTGTTCAGCAGCCGCGTAACGCTCTGGTTCCAGCGATTGATAATTGCAGCCGGCGTTTTCGACGGCGCCAGCAAGCCGAGAATTTCGACCAGCTCATAACCGGGCACCACGGATGCCAAGGGGGGTATGCCGGGATACAGCGTGGATGGCTGTGCGCTGGACACGGCCAATGCGCGCAACCTGCCGGATTTGGCATGCACCGCCGCCGAGCCGGGGTTGCCGAACATGACTTGTATTTGCCCGCCCAGCAAATCATTCACCGCGATCGCAGCACCCTTGTAATTGATGCGCGTGAGATTAACGCCGGCCATGGATTTGAATAATTCAGCCGACAGGTGCGACGACGTGCCCGTGCCGCCCGATCCATAATTGAGATCCGCCGGCCTTGCCTTGGCCAAGGCGATCAACTCGCGGGCTGACTTCACCGGCAGCGACGGATGAACCAACAGTATCGTCACCTGCCGCGTCAGCGTCGTGACCGGTTGAAAATCGCGCACGGGATCCCACGCGACGTTGTCCTACAAAAACGGCGTCAGCCAGACGGGAATGCCCATGACCAGCAGCGCATAACCATCCGGCGCGGCCTTGGCCACGGTTTCAATCGAGTTATACACCGCGCGATTCTCGACCACCAACGGCTGACCCATGCCGGCGGTCAGGCCCTGTGCCAGCACGCGCGCCGCGAAATCGGTGCCGCCACCCGCGGCGGAAGCGAACAAACGTATCGGCTTCGTCGGGTAATCCTGCGCCGATGCCGCAACCGAGCCCAGCGCAAGCATGCTTGCCGCGCCCAGCGTGAAATATTTAAACATCCAGCCGCGGAAAATTCATCACCAGCGCTTCCAGACCCCGCGCACCGGCATGCACTTCAAGGGGCGCATCGGTGTGATCGGCAAAGACCATGGACCACGGCGCGTAGCTCGCCCCGTCAAATTCCAGACTGCCGTTGAGCACCAGATAATATTGCCCGCCCGTGATCCGCGGATCAGGCCCGGTGGTCTTCGCCCCCCCGCCCATGCGCAGCATGTGCGCACCCAAGCCGTCGCTCAGGTCAACACTCTGGTCAGCGTCTTTCTCCAGCACGTTTTCCAGCGTGACCTCGCCGCGATATTGCAACACGCTTTCGGTGCTCAGGCCGATATTCTCCGCGATCAGGTAACGTTTCTTCGAGGGTTTGAGAAAATCCTTGTAGCCCGGCTGATGCAGATAAATGGCGCCGGGATCGGATTGCGCGCGGATGGTGAACAAGCCCAGTCCGAACGGCCCGGCGTTAATCGGGCCATACGCCGTGTAGCCATCGGCGTAGTGCAGCCCGACCAGCGGCAGTGCATTGCGACCGATGCTCCCGTGGCCGGACACCATGATCTGAAACTGATTCACCCGATGAAAGTGCGGGACGATGACGCCGTTGGCATCCATCTCGGTGTAGTGAGACTGCGGGCGATCTTCGATTTGATCGACCAGCTTGCCGAAAAAATCGGTATACCAGCGGCGCTGTCCATTGCTGCTGGTGCCGACACGGCGCGCCCTGCTTGCGATTTCATGGTTCACGGCTTGTATCATGGGTATCTCGATTCGCGAAAAAACGCGCGGCACGACCGCGACGCTGGCTGCTATCGTAACGGGCGCGTTACCACGCGGCAAGCTTTGTGCGGCTTTGGCACGCGCCGGACGGTGTTACGCTACAGAGCAAGCATCGCGAAAGTCATTTTGACGGCAGAACAAGAGGAGAACACCATGGATTTGCAGGTCTACGGCATGCGCAACGTGATGGAGCAGGCAACGACTCTGATTGCCGTGGACGCCATGTCCGGCGGCCAGGCGACCGTGCAGCATGGCAACGTGGCGCATCTGGTCGGCGCCGATGCCTCGATGAATTCCGCCGCCACCATAGGCACAACCGAGGCCAGGGGCATTTCGGCGGAAGCCGCGCAGCCGGTGGCCGATGTCGCGACGAATTACGACACGCAGTTCCTGCGCTTTTCGGTGAAGCGGCCCGACATGCGCATATTGTTTACCGTCACGCGCGGCCTGTATCACATCGTCGCGCGCTGTTCCGCGGGCATAGCGACCATCAAGGATTTGCGCGGCAAGCGTGTGGGCACCTTCCCGCGCACGTCGTCCGCTTACTATCTGTCGAAGGAACTCGAAGCCAACGGCCTGCGTGAATCCGACGTCGAGGTTGTCGGGCTCGCGCCGATCTTCGAGCTCTCCAAAGCCATCATCGAAAAACGCGTGGACGCCATCTGCATATGGGAACCGGGCTCTCAAGCGGCAAGAGACGGCCTCGGCGCGGACGCCATCGAACTCAAAACACCCGGCGTGTTTGGTTCGGTGTTCAACCTGAACACCACCGCCGCCAAGCTCGCCGATCCCGCAAAACGCAGGCAAATGGTGGAGCTGACACGCCTCATCATCCGCGCCTCCAAGATCGTGAAGGAAAACCCGAAAATCGGCTGCGACTGGCTGGCGAAAGCCAGCGGTTTCGACGCGGGATTGATTGCGCGGGCGTTTCGTTACCACGATTACAGCCCTCTCATCGTGCCGAATCACCTCGATGTGCTGGTGGATCAGGACCAATGGATCGCGCAGGAGCAAGGCCGCGCACCGCGCACGCGCGAGACATTGGCGACGCTGCTGGATTACAGTGTTTACAACGAGGCAGTGGCGGACCTATAGCGTGCGCCGTGCGCACGGCGCACGCTTATAGGCTGCGTCTCAAGGCGTGCTGACTCACACATCACCACCACACGGCCCCCTCTCTCGCTCGCGGTAGAGGGTTGGGGAGAGGGCTGCGTGGCGCGTCATTTTCCCTCTCCCCCGCCCCCTCTCCCGCAAGCGGGAGAGGGGAGAAGAATGCGGGCAGGTAGAGACGCGCTTGCCCTGAGGGGGCCTGCGTTTAAATGCCACGATGTAACAACACCTACTCCGCCCTCACATTGGCGTCACGCGCAACCTGCCGCCAGCGCACGATGTCAGCGGCAATAAATTGCGTCAACTGCTCGCGCGTCATCATGGGGTTCGGCGCCTTCCGCCGCAAAGCGTTGCTTGAGTTCCGCCGATTGCAGCGCCTTGTTAAGTTCAGTCGCGAGGCGATTGACGATTTCAATGGGCGTTTTAGCCGGCGCGGCGATGCCCCACCAGTAATCCGCCCGATAGTCCGTGTAGCCGGCTTCGGCGATGGTCGGAATGTCGGGCAAAAACACACTGCGTTTTTCACTGCCCACGGCGAGCGCTTTCAGGCGCCCGGCCTGCACCTGTGACATCACCGAAGGCGGGCTGGTCATCGCCAGTTGCAGGTGCCCGCCCATCAAATCGGTGAGCGCGGGCGCGATCCCCTTGTAAGGCACATGCACAATGTTGATGCCGGCCATGCGGCGAAACAGTTCCGTGGCCAACTGGGTGTAGCTGCCGATGCCGGGCGTGCCATAGTTGATTTGCCCCGGATGCGATTTGGCGAGCGCCACCAGTTCCTTGATTGTTTTCACCGGCAGCGACGGATGCACCACCGCCAGCAGCGGCGCGCGCGCCATCAGGCCGACAAACACAAAATCGTTCATCGTGTCGTACGGCATCTTGGTGCGCAGCGCCGGGTTGGCGACAAACGACGCCTGTATGTTGAGCAGGCTATAGCCATCCGGCGCTGACTTTGCAACGTTGTCCGCACCGATCATACCGGCGGCGCCCGAGCGATTATCAATCACTACCGGTTGGCCGAGACCGGGACTCATGGCTTGCGCGGTGATGCGCGACAGCACATCGTTGCTGCCACCCGGCGGTACCGGCACCACCAAGCGTATTGGTTTTACGGGATAGGCCTGTCCTGAGCCTGTCGAAGCGGGCTGTGCTTCGACCGAGGTAAAAGGAGCGCAAAAAATAATCAATAAAAACAAATGCTGTCTCTGGTCAGCGTGAGGGAAATGATTGTACTTTAAGTAAGCGTGACGTATGCTGTGAGTTATGAACGAGTTGCCGGATCAACTGCCGAATCTGTCGAGCTTTAGCCACGAGCAGAAGGACGAACTGATCCGCATGTTGTTTCCACT
>CAMDDY010000128.1 GCA_945893125.1 Bordetella parapertussis | reverse complement strand
TTGCTGCGCGACGTGCGCGCACGACCGATGAGACTGTGGTTACCGCGGACGTCTAAGCAACGGGGAACGCGATGCGAATTTTTCATGGGCCATGCAGGGCAGCCGCGCTGATCATCGCCGGATTGGCGGCACACGCGAGCGCACAGGATTACCCGTCCAAACCGCTGCGCTACATCGTGCCCTTCGGTGCGGGCGGCCCCACCGACACGCAGGCGCGCTGGGCGGCGCAAAAACTGAATGCGGCATTTGGGCAGACGGTGATTGTCGATAACCGTCCAGCGGCGGGCGGCGTGCCGGGCACGGCCGCCGTGGCGAAAAGCCCGCCGGATGGCCACACCTTGCTCGCAGGCAATCCGGGGCCGCTGACGGTGGCGCCCGCCATTGCCGCGAATCTGCCGTACGACACGCTGCGCGATTTCACGCCGGTGATTTTGATCGCCAAAAGCGCCAGCACGCTGGTGGTGCATCCGGCGATACCGGCGAAAAATCTGAAAGAATTCATCGCGCTCGCCAAGGCGAGGCCCGGGCGGCTCAACTACGGCACGCCGGGCGTGGGCACGGTCGGGCATCTTTCAACGGAATCGTTCGCGCACCGCACGGGCATCAACGTGGTGCATGTGCCGTACAAGGGTGGTGTGAGCCAGTACACCATTGAATTGATGTCAGGTTATATCGACTTTGCGTCCTTGCAGATTTTTAATGTCGCACCATTCGTGAAGCAGGGCAAGCTGCGCGCGCTGGGCGTGACCTCGCGCACGCGCTCGCCGGCGATGCCCGATGTGGCGACAATGCACGAGCAGGGCCTCACCGATTTTGAGAACTACAACTGGAACGCGGTGCTGATGCCGCCGAAAACCCCCGCCGCCATCGTGAGCAAAATTCAAGGCGTGCTGGCGGCGGGCATCCGCGACAGCCGCGAGATGTTCATTGCGCAGGGGCAAGAGCCAGGGGGTGAAAGCGGCGAACAGTTGGTGGCGTTTATCCGAACGGAAATCGAGCGGTATGAAAAAGTGGCGCGCGCGGTGCAGATACCGCGGCAGTAGTTCAACGGTTAGGTGGCCAAAGGCATGACAACAACTCCCTTGTCGTTCCCGCGCAGGCGGGAACCCATACCACAGCGGCACGTGAGAGGTCTTATAGGTTCCCGCCTGCGCGGGAACGACAGAAGATGGTTTTGCGCTCTCTGTCTGCTTGCCACGGTTGTTATGAACTTCCCGGCATACGCTCAGTCCACCTACCCCACCAAACCCATCCGCCTCATCAATCCCTTCCCGCCCGGCGGCGGCGCAACCATCATCGGGCGCCAGATCGCGCAGGAACTTACCGAGCGTCTCGGTCAATCGGTGGTGTTCGATAACCGCGGCGGCGCGGGCGGCATTATCGGCATGGAGATTGCCGCGCGCGCAGCGCCCGACGGCTACACGCTGACCATGGCCACGGCCAGCACCGTCACCATCAATCCACTGCTGTCAAAAGTACCGTTTGACCCGATCAAGGATTTTGCGCCCGTCAGTCACGTGTCGAACGTGCCGCTGCTGCTGGTGGTGCATCCTTCGGTGGCGGCCAAATCCACCAAGGAATTTATCGCGCTATTGAAGGCGCAGCCCGGCAAACTGAATTTCGCGTCGTCGGGCAAAGGCACCATCAGCCATCTCGCGGGCGAGTTGTTCAAATTCAACACCGGCGTGACCATGGTGCATGTGCCGTATCGCGGCGGCGGCCCGGCACTGGTGGATGTGCTGGGCGGGCAGGTGCAGATTAACTTTGCCAATATTCTGTCGTCGCTGCCGCATGTGAAAGGAGGGCGGCTGCGCGGGCTGGCGGTGACCAGCGCCAAACGCTCCAGCGCGATACCCGAACTGCCCACCATCGCCGAATCGGGTTTGACGGGCTACGAAGTGGTGCAGTGGAACGGCGTGCTCGCGCCCGCGCGCGTGCCGGCGGCGATTGTTGCACGGCTTAACAGCGAAATCGAACGCATGCTCGCATTGCCGGAAATGAAATCACGACTCACCGCCGATGGCGCAGACCCGGCGGGCGGCACGCCGGAGCGATTCGCCGCGTTTATCCGCGCGGATATCGACAAGTGGGCAAAGGTGATTAAGGCGGCGAACGTGCAAGTGGATTGACGCGCGAGTTACGCCGTCAGGTACGAAAGCCGCGCGCATCCACCGTCACACCGGCTTTGTATTGCACGATGCGGCGCGGCGACACATGCGTGCCCAGCAACCGCGCGGTCTCATCACCCTTGACGCGAAAGCCGTGCCACGTCTCGGGCGCAATCTCGATGGTGTCGCCCCGGTTAAGCACCACCGTCTCGTTCGGCGCGGCGTCCATCCAGAACTCCAACGCGCCGTCGAGCACGTGAATGATTTCGATGTACGGATGACAATGCGCGGGCACTTCGTAACCCGGCTCACAGGTCTGGATACCGGTGCGCACGGGTGTGGTGCCCGCGTCGTCGCCGACGATAAGGCGGTAGTCGCTGCCTGCGCCCAGTTGAACCACTTCCGTGTCCGCGAGTTTGATGACGCGTGCGCCTTGCATGTGGGGTGCTCCCTAAAGACTACGCTCTATCGTGCCGCGCAATTGAGTCGTAACCACGGGTTCTATGCCGAACCACAGTTTCCACGCCGGGCGGCCCTGATGCAGCAACATGCCCAGCCCGTTCGAGGTGCGGTTGCCGCGCTGCCGCGCCGTCGCGAGAAATGGCGTCTCAAGCGGGGTGTAAATAATGTCCGCAACCAGAGCACGCGCCGGCAGCGCATCAAGGCGGATGTCGAGCGCGGGCTGGCCGGCCATGCCCAGACTGGTGGTGTTGACGGCCATCGCCGCGCCGTCGAGCGCGGCGTGGCGCTGTTCCCACGGCAGCGCTGTCAGCGGCGCGCCAAATTCAGCGGCAAGCGCCTGCGCGCGGGCGAACGAACGATTGATAACGCGTATCTCCGGCGCGCCTTCCTGCATCAGCGCGTAACACACGGCGCGCGCTCCGCCGCCCGCGCCCAGCACCACCGCCGGGCCGGCATCCGCACGCCAGTCAGGATGCTCCTGCTTCAAGTTGTGAATGAAGCCGAAGCAGTCGTTGTTGGTGCCCGCGAGCGAGCCATCGGCGCGCACCGTGACACAACTGATCGCGCCGATGCGTTTGGCTACCTCGTCCACCTCGTCCATCACGCTCATCGCATGTTGCTTGTGCGGCAATGTGAGATTGCAGCCGGAGAATCCCAGCGGGTGCAACGCCCTTAACGCAGCGGCGAGTCCTTCGGGCTGGATCGCCAACGGCACGTAAACACCGTTGAGTGCGTGCTCACGCATCCAATAGTTGTGCAGCATCGGCGAGCGCGAGTGCGCGATGGGCCAGCCCATGACGGCGGCTAGATGGAAGCGGGGCGTTTTGTTCAAGGATGAAGGCGGAACAAGGGCACACTTGAAGCGAAGCAGGATGAAGGATGAAAACAGGCGCGGGGCCGCAACGGTTGGCGTGCCGTTGGCTCGTCCGGCTGCTTACGCCAGTTTTGCTTGGAAATGATCCCAAGTGCGCTTGAATAGTATTTCCGTCCACAGCTTTTCGCGGCACATGGCAATTTCCTTTTCGCTGAACACATACGGCTTGCCGATTTGCAGCGCCATGTATTGGCGGTAGGCGTTTTCTTCCATGTAGTTGGCGAGCACGAAGGCTTCGACAATACTCTTGCCCACCGTCACCGCGCCGTGCGATTTCATCATCGCCGCCGGCCGCTCGCCCAGCGTATCGGCCAGCCGCCCGGCCATCACCGGGTTGTTGATCGAGTTCGGCGAATCGAGCACCGGCATCGGATACACCAGCGAGCCTTGCGCATACACCGGCTGGTAAGCGTGGCCCGTCATGGTGAGAAACGTGGACCACTTGGGGTGCGCATGCACCACGGCCTGCACATCAGGCCGCGCCTTGTAGATACCCGCATGCAAATGAAACTCCAGCGGCGGCTTGCCGTCGCCCTCGATCACATTGCCGTCGAGGTCGATGGTGCAGATATCGGCCACCGTGAGCTTGCTGCGCCGGCAGGTGCCGATGTTGATATACATTCGATCACTGCCTAAGCGTATGCTGGCGTGGCCGTTGTAGTCGATGATGTCGGACTGCTCCAGCATGCGAATGCAATCGACGAGTTGCTGTTTGAGTTGGTTGGGTTCGGTCATTTCATTTTTCCTTCAATGTTCATTGGTAGGTTGGGCTGAAAAGCCCGACACCGCAATCGTTGCAACCCGCCGGCTTTATGCTTTACCACGCACCGTTGTGTTGGGCTTCGCAGGCTCAGCACCAACCTACAAAATCACCATCCCGCCGCCGCCCGCACCTGACTACGCCACAAATCCCACGCCCGCATGCCGGCGGTTTGATTCAGCCCATCGGCAAGCCTGCCTTCCTCGGCATCCAGTGCCGCCATCGGCGCGCCGCCGGCGAGCGCATGCGTCCAGTGCTGCACGCGCGCGTTGACTTCGGTATACACCGCGCGAAATACGGCGTTTTGCAGCGTAGGCCCGCACGCCACGCTGCCGTGCGCGCGCATCAGCGCGATATCTTTTTTGCCCAGCACCTCGGCCAGCGCCACGCCTTTTACGCCGTCGCTCACCAGCATATCGGTTGCGCCGAATTTGCGGCGAATGTCGAACACCGGCACGCCTGCGGCGATAAACGCGGCATTGTGAAACATCGCCTGCATCGGCACGTTCACCAGCCCGAACGGTATCACCGACGGCGAGTGGCTGTGCACCACCGCGTTTAGGTCGGGCCGCGCCTTGTAAATCTCGCCGTGGATAAAGCGCTCGAGAAAGCTGCCGCGCCCGTTGGCGTTGCACGGGTTACTTTCAAGATCGTATTCGATGATGTCGGCGGGCGTCACCAGCGCCGGTGCAATGGAGCGCGACATGAAGTAGCGGTTGGGCGCGTGCGGATGGCGCAGCGACACATGGCCGAAGCCATCCACCACGCCTTGCGCGGCGAGGATGCGGGCGGCTGCCGCGAGGTCGGCGATCACAGCCGGATCAACCGGCCCGCCGGATTGGGGTGCATCAATAGGTGACATGGATTTCCTTCAGGTTACGGATTTTACTTGCACGGCGCCGATGATAACGGATTTGCCGTTCGGCACGGAATCCACGGCTGTGTTAACCGCCGTCTGTCTTCTGGCCTGCGTTACTGAAGTACCGTTACAACCGTCAGCCCAGCCTTGTCCGCTGCCGCCGCAAGCCGCCTGTCGAACACGGCGAAATCGATGGGCAACGCGACGCGCGCTTTTAACCATAACGCACTAGCCAGATGAATGGCATCGAACCCACGCAGGTTGTAAATCTCAGCCAGGTCGCCCGCGCTGCGCAGCACGTCCGGGGCAAGCTCCACTTTCAACAGCGCTTCCCAATCGCGATCCAACTGCCGCAGCCGCTGCTGATGTCTGGCATCGGTGGTCACACCGGTGTGCTTGAGCCGCGCAAAGGCTGAGCGTGTTTCAGCATACGCGACGGTCGATGTGGCCCATGCTTCAGCCTTGGCGGCATGGGTTTGCATTGCCGCCGTGCCTGTTTCGCGAACGTAAAGCTTAACCAGCGCCGAGGTATCGAGGTACAGAATCAACGGCGGCCTTGTTTAACCCAGGTGGAGAGCGACACGCCTTTACGCATCGATTCGCCCCGCGGCAGGCCCGCGGGTTTGCCGCCATTCCAGCGGATGCCGGGCAATTGCGTCAGCGATGCAAGTGATGCGCTGTCGCTAAACGGCACAATGCGCGCAACAGGCCGGTTATGCACATTGACCGTCACGGGTTGACCCGCAGCGGCCTTTTTGACGTAGCTACTGAGATTGGCTTTAAGCTGGCGAATATTGGCTAACATGCGCGGCCTCCACTAAGGGTTCACAGTTGTGCCTACAGTTGCACCCACATTTGTGTCCACATTTATACATTTGTGGGCACAATGGTAGCACAGCTCGGCCACCGCCCCACTCTACTCGGCGGGGCGCGACGTACAGCCCAGCGCGGGATGATTTTTGCGTTCACGTGTTGCGCCGCGCCGGCGCAACCATCGTTTTCGCGACTGCCCGCAAATGTTCAATGAAAAGTTGTACCGCCGGGCTGACGGTTCGATTCTTTAGCGTCACAAGGCCAATGGGCAGAGGATGGGGGTCAAAATCGATAGGCAATGCTTTGAGCGACCAGCGCTTTGCGTTGTAGCGCAGCACGGAATTGGCGAGTACTGAAACGAATCGCCCGGTTTCGAGCAGTTGCATGCGCATCAGGCAAGACCCGGCGTGTACCCGCTCTCGTGGAACCTCCAAACCCTGCGCGTTGAACGCCGCCGTGATTTGTGTGCTCATGACCTGATTGGGGATCAAAATCCATGATTCGTTCACCAGCGCCGCAAGGGTGACATCGCGGCGGCGCGCCCAGCGGTTGCGCGCGCCCACCACCACGCGAAGCGGATCGTCGAAGAGTGTTTCGATATTGAGATCGCTTTTCGCGAAAGGCCCGGATATTCTTGCCAGCGTCAGGTCGAACTCGCGCGCTCTCAATTCCGGGAAATCCAGCGTTGACGTACTGACCTGATGCACGCGGACTACGATTTTGGGGTGCTTGCGCGACAGTTGATCGATGACCGCCGGCAGCAAGCCGGACACCGACACTTCGCCGGCGCCGACATGTATTTCTCCGCACGTTGGATCGGCCAGGTGTTCAAGTTCCTTGATTCCCTGCCGAAGTTCATCAAACACCACATTGCCGCATTTGAGCAGCGCATGCGCGTAGAGGGTGGGTGCTATCCCCCGCGAGGTGCGATCAAAAAGGCGGTACTGAAGTGCGTCCTCCAGATTGGCGATTGCCTCAGACACGGCCGGTTGCGACATCGCAAGCTGTCTGGCCGCCTTGGCCATGCTGCCCGATTGCACCACAGCAGAAAGGATATGCAGATCGCGCAATCGCAGGCGCCGGCCGATGCGGTTCTCCCAGTGTTGGGTTGGTTTCTCCATCGCGGTTTCCTATATCAGCTATATTGATTTCCAGATTCTTCCTATACCGTTAAGCGGATATTATTGCAACCAACCAACGGGGGACATTATGAATCTCACTCGCCATCAAATGCTCAGTCTTGCCGCAGGTATGATTGCGGTTCTTTCGATGCCGGGAACGGGTATGGCCCAAGCCACTTCGACAGGCTCAGGACAGGCCTACCCGAATCGCCCAGTGCGCATGATCGTTGGCACGGCGGCCGGCGGCTCCACCGACATGATCGGACGCCTGATGGGCCTATGGCTGACGGAGCGGCTGGGCCAGCAATTCGTGATCGAGAACAGGCCGGGCGGCGGCACCAATATCGCGACGGAGGCCGCCGTGAAAGCGACCCCGGACGGTTATACGTTGTTGGTGCCTGCCACGTCGAGCGCGATCAATGCGACGCTTTACGAGAAACTCAGTTTCAATTTCATTCGCGACATCGCGCCGGTGGCAAGCCTCATCCGCGTGCCCAACGTCATCGTGGTCAATCTCGCGATGCCGGCCAAAACACTCCCTGACCTGATTGCCCATGCCAAGGCCAATCCCGGCAAAATCAACGCGGCCTCTCCGGGCAGCGGCACCGGGCCGCACATGTCCGGCGAACTGTTCAAGCTGATGGCCGGCATCAGCATGGCGCATATCCCGTATCGCGGGACCGCGCCCGCGAACACCGATCTGCTCGGCGGGCACGTCCAGTTGCTGTTCACCTCGGTGCCCGCAGTGATCGAGTTGATCAAGGCCGGCAAGTTGCGAGCGCTGGCGGTGACCACGTCGGCGCGTTCGCCGAAGCTGCCGGACGTTCCAACCGTGGGTGATACCGTGCCGGGCTACGAAGCGAGCACGTGGTGGGGCATAGCCGCGCCCAGAGGCACACCCAAGGACATCGTCGACAAGCTCAACCGGGAAATCAACGCTGCTTTTGCCGACGTCAAAATGCAGGCGCGGCTGTCCGATCTCGACGGCACACTGATGCCGGGGTCACCGGCGCAATTTGCAAAACTCATCGCGGACGAAACCGCGAAGTGGGCCAAGGTGGTCAAGTTCTCCGGCGCCAAGCCGGAGTGAGGTAACGAACCAGGGTTGGTTGTCTCGTTACATACGTCGAGTCACGGAATTTAAATAATGTCTAAAAACAAATACTTACATAACTTAATCGCATTGACGCTGATTGCACTATGGCAGATCGGGCAGATCACGGTAGCCGGCGCGCAGCGTTTCAGCTTCGCCGCCATCGGCGATGCACCGTACAGCTTGCCGGGCGATAACGAGTGGACGGATTGCCATCGCGCCGACAACGGCGGCTTTGATCCGATCGAGCGGTTGGCAAAATTACGGGAACAGTTTTTCGCCAATCCGGCCCAAAGTCTGGGCCGTGAAAAAATCGCGCTCGAACATCAGGACGTGTTTGTTGAAAACCGCCGCCGGGAACGCACCGGCGTGGTGTTCGCTACCCTGCACATCGTCGGCAGCAACAACAATCTGCAACGCGATCAAGCGGCGGTCAACGAATACGTCGCGCGCAACGCCGCCAATCTCGCGTGGATGCAGGCGACGTTCGCCGGCGCGAAATCACGCAACGCCAAGGCCGTGGTGCTTGCGTTTCAGGCCGATCCGCGCTGGGAGCACGATGGGCGCGAAGACCTCCGCGCAGGCTTTACCGACACGCTCGCAGCGCTGCGGCAACACGCGCGCGCCTTCGGCAAACCGGTGCTGGTGATTCACGGCGACAAGCATTTGTTTATCATCGACAAACCCCTCTACCAGAACCGGCAACTGATCTACAACGTAACGCGGCTAATGGTGTTCGGCGCCGCCGAGGTGCAGGGCGTGATGGTCAACGTGGATGCCGATGACCCCGACGTGTTTAGTTCAGAATACTCACCGTGCCGGAAAATATTCCCGCGCCGAAGCCGAAACCCAAGCCTTAGCGCCGCGTACAAGAATCCCGATCATTCGGGCTGTTGCAGAAACACGATTTCCTCGGGCATCGAGTCGCGCCCCAGCACCGCATTGCGATGCGGGAAGCAAGTAGCCTGTAAGGAGCGCAGCGTATTACAGGGTTAGCGGTTGCCCCGCAATACGCTGCGCTTCTTACGGGCTACGTTAGAACCTGCAGGGCGGCGCGTAGGTATTGCGCTTGCCAAGAGAACTGTTTCTTTTGCTGCCGCACAATGCGCTTAGGCGTAATATTATGCCGTGCTCGCATTGTTGAATCGAGCTGGAGTGGTTGCCGTGGGCGCTATAGACCAGGACGCATTGAAACAATTAGCCGGCAAATACATCTGGTGGAAGACACCCGATGAGGCCGTCGCCATGCCCGAGCGCGTGATAGCGCAAGTCATGAATATCGGGGATTATGCCGATGTTCATGCGCTCGCAACCCAGGTGGGGGAAGACGTGCTGCGCGCCGTGCTGACGCATGCCGAAGCAGGACAATTTAGCGCGCGTTCCTGGGCCTATTGGCGCTATCGGCTGGGGCTTGCCGGCGTGGATCAGGTGCCGGCGGCTCCGGTGCGCAAGTTCGCATGAGCGGAACGTTCAAGCCCTGCACGAGTATTCTCCCCCGCGCACAGCAACAGCCAGCGTAGGGTGCAATAACCGAAGGGCATTGCACCGCATGTGATTCGGCCACACAGCATTCGGCGCAATGCGCTACGCTTATTGACGCCCTACAACCTCACGTCGAGTCGTTTGCGTTATCGCAGCTACGCGCTTACTCCCAATACCAGAACACAGCGGCATTCCAGCGGAAAGTCTCACCAGGCCGCCGATGGAGAAGGTTGCCGCATAAGCGACAGAAAATCCCCTTCGTTTTCGCTCCACCTTCCGCCTTGAAGTTTAAATAATCACTTTAGTCATCAACCCCGTGGGGAAGATCTCATCGGGCCTGAACTGGCGATGCGCGATGCCCTGCTGGTGCGTATACAGCGCCATCTGCTCCCACGTGGCGCGGTTTTCGTCGATACCATACGGATACGGGTCGCCGTCGAAAAGATCGCGCATTTTGCGCGCGTAGGTGGGCAGCCACGCCAGCGGGTAGCGTGACACCGCCGGGTCGAGCAGGCGCTCGATGCTGCGGCGTTTGGATTCGAGGAAGGCGTTGTAGAGGTTGCGCGCCGCCCACGGATTTTTATCGAGAATTTGTTTGCGCATGGCGATGATGTGCATGATCGGCCACACCTTGGTTTTCGCCCAGTATTCTTCTTCCATTTCCAGGTAATCCGGGAACAGGCGCACCACGTCGGGGTGATTTTCCAGAAAGCAGGTCGGCGGGCGCGCGATGATGGCGCAGTCGATCTCACCCGCCGCCAGCAACTGGGAGAGCGATTTATCCTTGACGCGTGTCAACTTCACGCCTTTGGGTAAATTGAGTTCCACTTTTTCTTCGCGGCCCGCGCTGTTGGCGCCCGCCTGCACCCAATGCACATCCGTTAGTTTGACGCCCATGTCGTTGTGCATCCAGCCGCGCATGTACACCGCCGCCGAATGCGCCCACTCCGGCGAGCCGACTTTTTTGCCTTTCAGATCCTTGATGCTTTTGATTTTGCTTTTTTTGTTCACATAAAACGAGCTGAAGCGAAACAGCCGCGAGCACACCACCGGCAGGCCGATGATGTCGCTATCCTTGCGCGTCACCTGCGTGGCGAATTTCGCGAACGACAGTTCCGACAAATCAAACTCCCGGTTGGCGGTGAAGCGCGCGAAGCAATCGTGATGGCCTAGGGTGAGCCAGTTCAGTTCGATGCCTTCGGCTTTGACCAGTCCCATGCGCATATCGCGAAAGTGGTCATAGTCGGTGGTGGCGATGGAGAGTTTCAAGAGTGACATGGGCTTTTCCGGAGGCTGTGTTCAATGTTTGGATTTCGATTTTGCCATTGATTTGGCTTCCGCAGCGCCGATGATGACCGACTTGCCTTTCGGCGGAGTAAGCATGACTTCTTTCGCCACCGCGCGCACGCCCTCGATAAACAGTTTCGTCGCCGGGCTGATCATACGATGTTTCAAGGTGGCG